>CAYZDB010000059.1:0-12031 GCA_964476985.1 uncultured Acidobacteriota bacterium
ATCCGGTAGAACGCGAGCAGACCCAGGGTGAACAGGATCCGCTTGCGCAGGTCCGGGATCTTGAAGATGTTCTGGATCGTCTCGATCATGCTCAGGCCTCGGCCCCGATGATCTCCAGGGTGCCGCCCGCCGCCTCGATCCGGGCCTTCGCCCCGGCGCTCGCGGCGTGGACCCTGACCTTCAGCGCGACCGCCAGCTCACCCTTGCCCAGCAGCTTGACCCGGCTGGACTCGGAGCGGCTGATCATGCCCAGCGTCACCAGGGTCTCCGGCGTGATCTCGCTGCCGGCCGCCAGCTTGGCCAGCCGGCCGACGTTCACCTCGACGTAGCGCTCGGCGAAGATGTTGGTGAACCCGCGCTTGGGGATGCGGCGCACGAGCGGCATCTGGCCGCCCTCGTGGCCGTAGCGGTGGGAGTAGCCGGACCGCGACTGCTGGCCCTTGTACCCGCGCGCGGCCGTCTTGCCCAGGCCGGAGCCCGGACCCCGCCCGACCCGCTTCCGGGTGCGCGTGGCGCCCGGCGCGGGGCCAATCTCGTGCAGCCTGCTCATGAGGTCACTCCCCGTCCACGATCCGCACGAGGTGCGGGATCTTGTTCACCATGCCGCGCACGGCCTCGTTGTCCGGGCGCTCCACCACCCGGTTCACGCGGCCGAGCCCGAGCGCACGCAGCACGAGCTTGTGCTTGGTCGGCGCCTGGATCCCGCTGCGGTACTGCTGGATCCTGATCTTCCCGCCGCTCATGCCTCACCTCCGCGGATCTCCTCCGGCGGACGCGACGCGGCTGCGGCCGCGCCCGGGTCGAGCAGCTCGACCGGGACGCCGCGGAGCTTCGCGATCTCGCGCGCGTCCTTCAGCGAGGTCAGGCCCTCGATCGTCGCCCGGACGACGTTGTGCGGGTTCTGCGTCCCCATGCACTTCGTCAGCACGTCGTGCACGCCCAGCGACTCGAGGATCGCCCGCACCGCGCCGCCCGCGATCACGCCGGTCCCCGGCGAGGCCGGGCGCATCAGCACCTTGGCCGAGCCGTGGCGGCCGACCACCAGGTGCGGGATCGTCCGGCCCTTGAGCGGCACCTTGATCATCTTGCGCTTGGCCCGCTCGATCCCCTTCGCGATCGCCGCCGGGACTTCCTTGGCCTTGCCGGTCCCGTAGCCGACGCGCCCCTTGCCGTCGCCGACCACCACCAGCGCCGAGAAGGAGAAGTTCTTGCCGCCCTTCACCACCTTGGTGACGCGGTTGATGTAGACGACCTGGTCCCGGAGGTCGGAGCCCTCGCGGTCGCGATCCCGGTCCCTGTCCCTATCGAACGCCACGACGCCCTCCGTCCGGCCGGCCGGCCGTCAGAACTTCAGACCGCCCTCGCGGGCGGCGTCGGCCAGTGCCTTGATCCGGCCGTGATAGCGGTACCCGCCCCGGTCGAAGGTGACGCTTTCGATCCCCTTCGCCTTGAGACGCTCGGCGATCACCGCGCCGACGACCTTCGCCGCCTCGAGGTTTCCGCCGCGCGCCGACTTCTCGCGGCACGCCGCGTCCAGCGACGAGGCGGCCGCCAGCGTGTGCCCCCGGCCGTCGTCGATCGCCTGGACCGAGATGTTCTTGAGGCTGCGGTACACCGCCAGCCGCGGCCGCTCGGCCGTGCCGGCGACGCGCGCCCGGACGCGCTTGCGCACCTTCGAGCGGGCCGCTTCCCGGTTCTTCATCGTATACATCGCTTCCCTCGCGTCCCCGGCCGCTACTTGCCGGCGGCCTTGCCGGGCTTCAGGTGAATCACCTCGCCGCGGAACTTCACGCCCTTCCCCTTGTAGGCGTCGGGCGGGCGCAGCGCGCGGAGCTCGGCACAGAGCTGCCCCATCTGCTGCTTGTCGATCCCGTTGAGGATCAGCACCGTGTTCTTTTCCTCCACCTTCGCGGTGACGCCCTGCGGCAGCTTGTAGACCACCGGGTGGCTCTTGCCCAGGGCGAACTTCAGCTCGGAGCCGGCGGCTTCGACGCGGTAGCCGGTGCCGACCACCTCGAGCTGCTTCTCGTAGCCCTGCGACACGCCCTGCACCGCGTTCGCCAGCAGGGCGCGCGTCAGCCCGTGAAGGGCACGCTGCGGCTTGCTGTCGTCGGCGCGCTTGACGCTCGCCGTGGAACCTTCCACCGCGACGGTGATCCCGCGCGGAACCGGCACGCTGAGGGCGCCCTTGGGACCCTTCACCTCGACGTGGCCGTCCGTCTCGCGGAGGGTGACCCCCGACGGCAGCGGAACGGGCTTGAGGCCGATGCGCGACATCGCCGATCTCCCTTTACCAGATGCTGCAGATCCACTCGCCGCCGATGCCCAGCTGGCGAGCGGAACGGCCGTCGAGCACGCCCCGGGACGTCGACAGGATGGCGATGCCCATCCCGCCCAGCACGTCCGGAATCTCCTCGCGGCCGATGTAGACGCGCCGCCCGGGCTTGCTGACCCGCTCGAGCCCGTTGATCACCCGCTCACCGTGCGGGCCGTACTTCAGCTCGATCGAGAGCTTGCCCTGCCGGCCGTCGTCCTCGTGCCGGAAGCCTTTGATATAGCCTTCCTCCTGCAGGATCTTGGCGATATCGCACTTGATCCGCGAGGAAGGCATGGTGACGCTGGCGTGGTTTGCGAGCAGCCCGTTCCGCACGCGCGTCAGCATGTCCGCAATGGGGTCCGTCATCGACATCGTGTTCGTCCTCTGTTACCGGCTACCAGCTGGCCTTGCGGACGCCGGGGATCAGGCCCTGAAGGCTCAGGTCGCGGAAGCAGATGCGGCACATCTCGAAGCGCCGCAGGTAGGCCCGCGGGCGGCCGCAGCGCTTGCAGCGGTTCCGCGCCCGCACGCCGTACTTGAGCGTCCTGAGCTGGCGAGCCATCTTGGCGGTCGTGGCCACGGTCGTCTCCTTCGTTGCGTACTGCGTCGTCCGCGCGCTCAGCGCGTGAACGGCATGCCCAGCCGGGCCAGCAGTTCCTTGGCCTCGGGGTCGGTCTTGGCCGAAGTCACGATCGTGATGTTCATGCCGATCGCCTTCTGCACCTTCGTGTAGTTGATCTCCGGGAAGATCAGCTGGTCCTTGATCCCGAACGTGTAGTTGCCCCGCCCGTCGAAGGCGCGCGACGGGACGCCGCGGAAGTCGCGGACGCGAGGCAGCGAGACGTTGACCAGGCGGTCGAGGAACTCCCACATCCGCGACTGGCGCAGCGTCACGGCGACGCCGATCGGCATGCCCTCGCGCAGCTTGAAGTTCGCGATCGACTTGCGCGCCTTGCGCACGGTCGGCTTCTGGCCGGCGATCTCGGTCAGCTCGGCGAGCGCCTCTTCCAGCATCTTCGGGTCGCGCGAGGCTTCGCCGACGCCCATGTTGAGGACGACCTTCTGCACGGTCGGCACGGCCATCCGGTTGGGATAGCCGAAGCGCTCGACCAGGGCCGGCCGGACCTCGTCTTCGTACATCTTCTTCAAACGCGGAACGTAAGCCATGGCGATCCTCAACGATCCAGTTCGGCGCCGGAGCGCCGCGCGACGCGGATCTTGCGCTTGCCGGCCTCGCCGCCGGCGAGCAGCTTGTGGCCGACCCGGGTCGGCTTGCCGCTCTGCGGGTCGACGAGCATCAGCTTGCTGGTGTGGATCGGAGCCTCGCGCTCCAGGATCCCGCCCTTCACGCCCTGGCGCGGATTGGCCTTGGCGTGCTTCTTCATCATGTTCACGCCTTCGACGATCGCGCGGGACTTCTCGGTGATCACGCTGAGCACGCGGCCGCGCTTTCCCTTGTACTTCCCGCTGATCACGACGACCTCGTCGCCCTTGCGAACGTGCGTCGCCATCACAACACCTCCGGCGCGAGCGAGACGATCTTGGTGAACTTCTTCTCGCGCAACTCGCGGGCGACCGGCCCGAAGACGCGCGTGCCGACCGGCTCGCCCGCCTCGTTGATCAGCACGGCCGCGTTGTCGTCGAACCGGATGTAGGAGCCGTCCCGGCGCCGGTGCTCCTTCCGCACCCGCACGATCACGGCCTTGATCACGGCGCCCTTCTTGACGGTGCCGTCCGGGCTGGCTTCCTTGACCGCCGCGGTGATCACGTCGCCGAGGTGGCCGTACTTGCCCTTGCTCCCGCCGCGCAGGCCGATCGCCATGATCTTCCGGGCGCCGGAGTTGTCGGCCACGTTGAGCATCGTCCGCATCTGGATCATGGCGGCCTCCTACTCCCCGGCTTCGACGGCGGCGGCCGCGACCGGCGCAGCGCCGCCCTCGGCGCGGGCGATGATCTGCTTGACGCGCCAGCGCTTGCGGGCGGAGAGCGGGCGGGACTCCACGATCTCGACCTTGTCGCCGATCCCGCAGGCCTCGCGCTCGTCGTGGGCCATGAAGGTCTTCGACCGGCGCACGTAGCGGCGGTAGGTCGTGTGCTGGACCAGGCGCTCGACCTCGACCTTGACGGTCTTGGCTCCCGGCTTGCTCACGACGACGCCGACCTTGCGCTGGCCGGAACCTCGGGCGCTCGTTTCCCCGGACATCAGCGGGTCTCCTTGGGCGCCGGACCCCGCTTCTGGCGGAGCGTGGTCAGCACCTGGGCCAGTTCACGGCGCGTCTGGCGCAGCTTGTGCGGCTTCTCCAGCTGCCCGATGGCGTGCTGGACCCGCAGGTTGAAGAGCGCCTGGCGCAGCGACTTCTCCTCGCGGAGCAGGTCGTCGACGCCCATGTCGCGCAGCTTCGTCATCTTCATCGGTCAGTCCTCAGGCCGGCGTCCGGCGCACGAACTTCGAGGAGATCGGCAGCTTCGACGCCGCGAGTTGCATGGCGTGGGTGGCTACGTCCTCCGGGACCCCCTGCAGCTCGAACAGGATCTTCCCGGGCTTCACCACCGCCACCCAGTGGTCCGGAGCTCCCTTGCCGGATCCCATCCGGGTCTCGGCCGGCTTCTTCGTGATCGGCTTGTCCGGGAACAGCCGGATCCAGAGCTTCCCGCCGCGCTTCACGTGGCGCGTGATCGCGACGCGGGCCGCTTCGATCTGGCGGGCCGTGATCCAGCCGCATTCCATGGCCTTGAGCCCGTAGTCGCCGAAGGCGATCGTGGCGCCGCGCGTGGCGACGCCCGACATGCGTCCCTTCATCTGCTTGCGGTACTTGGGCTTCTTTGGTTCCAGCATCGTCGTGCTCCGGCCGAGGGCTCCCGGCCCTCAGCGCTGCATGCCCTGGCGCGGCACGATCTCGGTCTGCTCGCCGCGGTAGATCCAGACCTTGACGCCGATCACCCCGTAGGTGGTGCGGGCTTCGGCGAAGCCGTAGTCGATGTCGGCCCGCAGCGTGTGCAGCGGCAGGCGGCCGTGCAGGTACCACTCCGCACGCGCGATCTCGTGGCCGGCGAGGCGGCCCGCGAGCCGCACCTTGATCCCCTTGGCCCCGAAGCGCTGGGCCGACTCGACGGCCTTGCGCATCGCGCGGCGGAAGGCGATCCGGCGCTCGAGCTGGGCGGCGATCCCCTCGCCGACCAGCTGGGCGTCGAGCTCGGGCTTCTCGACCTCGAGGATGTTCAGGAACACCTCGCGGCCGGTCCGCTTCTTGAGGTCCTCGCGCAGCTTGTCGACCTCGGTCCCCTTGCGCCCGATGATGATCCCCGGCCGCGCGGTGAAGAGGTTGATCTTCAGCTTGTGCTCGCCTGCCCGCTCGATCTCGATGTCGCTGATGCCGGCGTGGTTGAGCTTCTCCTTCAGCTCTTCACGCAGCTTCAGGTCCTCGTGGAGGAACTGGGCGTAACGCTTGCTCTCGAACCACCGGCTCTTCCAGTTGCGGTTGAAGCCGAGCCGGAAGCCGTAGGGGTGGGTCTTCTGTCCCATGAATCTCTCCTGCCTTACGAGCGCTTGCCGCGGAGGTCGAGCTGGATCGTCACGTGCGCGCGCTTCTTGAGGATCGGGAAGAAGCGACCCATCGTCGCGGCGCGGCCGCGCTTCTCGTACGGGCCCTCGTCGACCCAGACGCGGGCCACGAACAGCCGGTCCACGTCCACCCGCTCCTCGTGCTGCTGCGCGTTGGCGATCGCCGAGGACAGCAGCTTCTCGATCGGCCGCGCCACACGCTTGGGGCTGGCCTTGAGAATGCCGAGCGCCTCCGCGACGTCGCGGCCGCGGATCTGGTCAGCGACCAGCCGCGTCTTCTGCGCGCTCGCGCGCAGGAACCGGAGTTTTGCCTGCGAGACCATCGTGTCCTCTCCGTCCTCAGCGCTTGGCTTTCTTGTCCTTCGCGCCGGCGTGCCCCTTGAAGGTGCGGGTCAGCGCGAACTCGCCCAGCTTGTGGCCCACCATGTTCTCGGTGACGTAGACGGGAATGAACTTCTTCCCGTTGTGCACCATCATCGTGTGGCCGACCATGTCGGGAATGATCGTCGAGCGGCGCGACCAGGTCTTGATCACCTTCCGGTCGCCCGCCTTGTTCATGTCGTCCACCTTCTTCTTCAGGTGAACGTCCACGAAGGGGCCCTTCCAAACCGACCGCGACATCGCTGCCTCCGCCTACTTCTGGCCGCGCCGGCGGATCACGAAGCGATCCGTCCGCGGGCTGTTGCGGGTCTTGTGCCCCTTCGTCGGGACGGCCCAGGGCGTCACCGGGTGCCGGCCGCCCGAGGTCTTGCCCTCGCCGCCGCCGTGCGGGTGGTCCACCGGGTTCATCGCGACGCCGCGCACCATCGGGCGCTTGCCGAGCCAGCGCGAGCGCCCGGCCTTGCCGACGCTGACGTTGGCGTAGTCGATGTTCCCGACCTGCCCGATCGTCGCGCGGCACTCGGTCAGCACCAGCCGGACCTCGCCGGAGGGGAGCCGCAGGTGGGCGTACTTCCCTTCCTTGGCCAGGATCTGCGCGCCGGCCCCGGCGCTGCGCGCGAGCTGGCCGCCCTTCCCGGGACGCAGCTCGATGTTGTGCACCGTCGTGCCGACCGGGATGTTCCGCAGCGGAAGGCAGTTGCCAACCACGATGTCGGCGCTCGGCGCGGCAAGGATCGTCTGGCCGACCGACAGTCCGAGCGGCGCGATCATGTAGCGCTTGTCACCGTCCCGGTAGGTGACCAGGGCGATGTTGGCCGAGCGGTTCGGGTCGTACTCGATGGTGCTCACGGTTCCCGGCACGCCGTCCTTGTCGCGCTTGAAATCGATCACGCGGTAGCGGCGCTTGTGGCCGCCCCCGCGCTGCCAGGCCGAAACCCAGCCGAGGTTGTTCCGTCCGCCGGTGCCGGGCTTCGGCTCGAGCAGCGGCTTGTACGGCTTGCTCGCCGTCAGCTCCGTGCGCACCAGAACTTCCATCTGGCGGCGTCCGGCCGAAGTGGGCTTGAAGCTCTTGATCGGCATCGTGTTGCGCCTCGTCAGCGCCCGTCAGGGCGCGGTCAGCCTTCCAGGAAGTCGATCGTCTTGCTGCCTGGCTTGAGCGTGATGTAGGCCTTCTTCTTCGCCGGACGCAGCCCCTCGAAGCGGCCGTAGCGCCGCGACTTGGGGACCAGGTTCACGGTCCGGACGTGGGCCACCTCGACGCCGAAGATCTCCTCGACCGCGGAGCGGATCTGGAGCTTGTTGGCGGAGGGGTGCACCTCGAAGACGAAGGTCTCACCGGCCTTCTTCCAGCGCGCCGCCTCTTCCTTGAGCCGCGTCGACTTCTCCGTCAGGCGGGGACGGAGCAGCACCTGCCAGGACGTCATGCTCATCGGGAGAGGACCTCCCCGAGCTGCTCGGCGGCAGCCCGGCTGATCACGACGGCGTCGTGGTTCAGCACGTCGTAGGCGTGCAGGCTCAGGGCGCGCAGCGCCCCGATCTGCGGGTGGTTGCGCGAGGCCGTCTCGAGCATCCGGTTGTCGCCGTCGAAGACGATCAGGACCTTGCCCTCGAGCTTGAGGCCGGCCCGGACGTACTCGGCCACGGCCTTGGTCTTCACGATCTCGAGCGGCAGCGCGTCGACCACGAGCAGCTGGCCCTTCCGCGCCTTCTCCGACAGGGCCGACGCCAGGGCGCGGCGCCGCGCCATGCGCGGGAAGTCGTAGGAGTAGTCGCGGGGGACCGGCCCGAACACGACGCCGCCGTGCCGCCAGAGCGGAGAGCGGGTCGAGCCCTGGCGCGCGCGGCCGGTGCCCTTCTGCTTCCAGGGCTTCTTGCCGCCGCCGCTGACCTCGGTCCGGTTCTTCGCCTTGTGGGTCCCGGCCCGGTTGCAGGCCAGGAAGTGGCGCACCGCCTCGTACAGCAGGTGACGCTTGTAGGGGTAGGCGAAGGCCGTGTCGGGCAGGCTCAGTGTGCCCACCTCCTGGCGCTTCGCGTTGACGACGGCAATCTCAGCCATGGATCACTCCGTGGCGCCGTAAGGCCGCTGGATCACGACCAGGCTGCCGCGCGCGCCGGGGACGGCGCCGCGGACGATGAGCAGGTTCTGCATCGGGTCGACCTTGACGACCTCGACGCCGCGCTGCGTGATGCGGGCGTCGCCCATCTGGCCGGCGCCGCGGGTCCCCGGGAAGGTGCGCGACGGCCAGGCCGAGGCGCCGACCGAGCCCGGGGCGCGATGGAACATCGAGCCGTGCGTCGCCGCGCCGCCGCGGAAGTGGTGCCGCTTCATCGCGCCCTGGAACCCCTTGCCCTTGCTGGTGCCGATCACCTCGACCAGCTGTCCGGGGGCGAAGAGCTCGCAGGTCACCGTGTCGCCCGGCTTGGGGTCGGCCCCGCTGGTCAGCCGGAACTCGCGCAGCACGCGCGTCGGCGGGACACCCGCTTTCTCGAAGTGCCCCTTGGTCGGCCGGGTGGCCTTCCGGAAGGGCTTGGTCTCGACGAGGCCGAGCTGCGCGGCCTCGTAGCCGTCGCGCTCGGAGGTCTTGCGCTGCACGACGACGCAGGGGCCAGCCTGGATCAGGGTGACGGGCACGAAGCGTCCGTCCTCCATGAACAGCTGGGTCATCCCCACCTTGCGTCCGATCAGGCCGTTCACCACGACAGGGTCCCCCTCGATCTCAGGAGCTGAAGGCCTTGATCTCGACGTCGACTCCCGCCGGCAGGTCGAGCTTCATCAGCGCGTCCACCGTCTCCGGCGTGGGGTCGAGGATGTCGAGCAGCCGCTTGTGGGTGCGGATCTCGAACTGCTCGCGCGACTTCTTGTCGACGTGCGGCGAGCGGTTCACGGTGTAGGTGCTGCGCAGCGTCGGCAGGGGGATCGGTCCGGCCACGCGGGCTCCGGTCCGCCGCGCGGTGTCCACGATCTCCGTGGCCGACTGGTCCAGGATCCGGCTGTCGTACGCGCGGAGCCGGATCCGGATCTTTTCGCTGTTCATCGCCAGGTCCTCGGGTTACACAGGCGGGCCGCCGCGGAGGCGGTCCGTACGGTTATTCCATCACCTCGGTCACGGTGCCGGCGCCGACCGTCCGACCGCCCTCGCGGATCGCGAAGCGCAGCCCGCGGTCCATCGCGATCGGCTTGGTCATCACGATCGTCAGCTCCACCCGGTCCCCGGGCATCACCATCTCCCGGCCTTCCGGCAGGCTCGCCACGCCCGTCACGTCCGTCGTCCGGAAGTAGAACTGCGGCCGGTAGCCCTCGAAGAACGGCGTGTGACGGCCGCCCTCCTCCTTCGTCAGGATGTAGACCTCGCCCTTGAACTTCGTGTGCGGCGTGATCGAGCCCGGCCAGGCTGCCACCTGCCCGCGCTCCACGTCCTTCCGCTCCGTCCCGCGCAGCAGCAGGCCCACGTTGTCGCCCGCCTGCCCCTCGTCCAGCAGCTTCCGGAACATCTCCACGCCCGTCACCGTCTTCTTCATCGTCGGACGCAGGCCCACGATCTCCACTTCCTGGCCCACCTTGATCTGGCCCTGCTCGATCCGGCCCGTCACCACCGTCCCGCGGCCCGTGATCGTGAACACGTCCTCGATCGGCATCAGGAACGGCTTGTCCAGCGGCCGCTTCGGCTGCGGCACGTACTCGTCCACCGCCGACATCAGCGCCTCGATCCCCTGCTGCGCCTCCGCGTCCCCGCCCATCGCCTTCAACGCCGAAATCCGCACGATCGGAATCTCGTCCCCGGGGAACTGGTACGAGCTCAGCAGCTCCCGCACCTCCAGCTCCACCAGGTCCAGCAGCTCCGGGTCGTCCACCATGTCCACCTTGTTCAGCGCCACCACGATCGCCGGCACTCCCACCTGCCGCGCCAGCAGGATGTGCTCCCGCGTCTGCGGCATCGGGCCGTCCGCCGCCGACACCACCAGGATCGCCCCGTCCATCTGCGCCGCCCCCGTGATCATGTTCTTCACGTAGTCGGCGTGGCCCGGGCAGTCCACGTGCGCGTAGTGCCGCTTCGGCGTCTCGTACTCCACGTGCGCCGTCGCGATCGTGATCCCCCGCGCCTTCTCCTCCGGCGCGTTGTCGATCGAGTCGAAGGAACGCACCGTGATCTTCGGGTTGTGCTTCGCCAGCGTCATCGTGATCGCCGACGTCAGCGTCGTCTTCCCATGATCCACGTGACCGATCGTGCCCACGTTCACGTGCGGCTTCGTGCGCTCGAACTTCTCCTTGGCCATCTTTTCCTCCGGCACCCGGCCCCGCGATCCGATCACCCGCGGGTCTCGCTGTCGCCCTGTCTGCCGCCGTTCCTCGAGTGGAGCCCATGACCAGATTCGAACTGGTGACCTCCTCCTTACCAAGGAGGTGCTCTGCCTACTGAGCTACATGGGCCCAGGCCCTCTCCGTTGCGAGGAGCCGCCCTCCGGGCTGGAGCGGGAAACGGGACTCGAACCCGCGACCCTCAGCTTGGAAGGCTGATGCTCTACCAACTGAGCTATTCCCGCCTGCTCCTTACCAACCAAGGCCCGGGCCGCGTGCGGCCCGTGCGCTCTGCTGCTGCCTGCTGTCGTACCGGTGCGAGTGGTGGAGGGGGGAGGATTCGAACCTCCGAAGGCGTGGCCGGCAGATTTACAGTCTGCTCCCTTTGACCGCTCGGGAACCCCTCCAGTCACGACACAAGGGCGCCGGGCAAACGGCTCTTGCTCAGCCGCCTGGCCCGCCGCAGTTCCTCCAAGTCTCTGAGCCGGCTGGCTCGTGCCCCGACCAGCCGCCCGCTGAACGCTGGAGCTGGCGAAGGGAATCGAACCCCCGACCGGCTGATTACAAATCAGCTGCTCTGCCGCTGAGCTACGCCAGCTCAGCAAAGCGCGAAGGCTACCACCCGCTCTCCCCATCGTCAAGGATCGGAAGGGGTTTATCCCGCTGCCGGCGGGCCTCGGCGAGGACGATCCCGACCGCCACCGAGACGTTGAGCGACCCGACCTCGTCCCGGATCGGGATCCGGACCCGGACCGGGCACCGCTCGGCGACGGTGGGCCGGATCCCCTTCTCCTCCCCCCCGGCGACCAGCGCGATCGGCCCCGTGAGGGGGGCCTCCCAGGGCGGGACGCCCGATTCGGGGTCGAGTGCGACCGCGGTCAGGCCGCGGTCCGCCAGGTCCTCGAGCAGCCGGGAGACGTTCCCGGCCCGGGCCACCGGGACCAGGTCGATCGCCCCCGCGGCGGTCTTGATCGCCGCCGGCGAGAGCCCCGCGCTGTGGTGGATCGGCAGGAAGACGCCCGCGGCGCCGAAAGCCGCCGCGCTGCGCAGGATCGCCCCGATGTTCCGCGGGTCCTCGATCCCGTCCAGGACCACCACGACCGCCTCGTCCGGCAGCGCGTCGAGCAGTTCCTCGGACGGGAGGAGGTCGGCCCCGGCCAGCCGGGCCGCGACCCCCTGGTGCCGCACGCTGTCGGAGAGCCGGTCGAGCGCCTCCTTGGGGACCTCCTGGAACGGTACCCCGGCCTCGCGGGCCAGCGCGACCAGGTGCCGGACCCGCCCGTCCTCGGCGCCGCGGGACAGGAGCAGGCGTTCGACCCGGCGCGGCGAGTGGGTCAGCGCGGTCCGGACGGCGTGGAACCCGAACGCCATCCCTTCGCGCGCGGCCGCTTCGGACGCGGCCTCGGCGCGCGGCCGGGAGGTCTCGGGCGGGGCGGGACGGGGCGGCTGCGGCCGGTACGGCCGCGCCCGCTCC
>CAYZDB010000060.1:0-11710 GCA_964476985.1 uncultured Acidobacteriota bacterium
ACGCCCAACGCGGCCAGCCCCAACCCCGCATACACCCAACGGCGCAGCGTAGCCCGGCCGGTGCGGTTGAGATAGGCGAGCACCAGGCCAATGACCAGCGCCGCCTCGTCGCGGCTCAAGCACGTCCGGGTCAGCTACGCCGGGGTCGGCGGCAGCACGGGCGCGATCAACCTGTCGGTCGACCCGGCGACCCCGGTCACGCTGGACGACGTCCAGTTCGCGAACCTCGGAAACCACGACTTCTACCTCCAGGCCGGCACCTACTCGATCCTCAACTCGAACCCCCGCAGCTTCTACTACGCGGCCGGCACCCCGCGGGTCGTCTGGGAGGGGAACACCTTCGAGAGCTGGGGCGCGCGGACCTCGCGCGTCGCGGTCGCCGACGTCCCGGAACTGTCGCACGGCAACACCTTCACCGCGGTGCCCGGGGCGATCGTGCAGGTCCTTGCCGACGTTTCGACCAAGGTGACGACCAGCGGCTCCTGGGGCCCGGCCCCGGGACCCTACGAGCTGACCGGCGACCTGCTGATCGACGGCAGCGCGAGCTCTCCCCCGGTGCTGACCCTCGAGCCGGGCGTGACGCTGCGCTTCAACGGCAACAACCGCCTCTACGTCGGTGGCTTGAGCGCCGCCAACCCGGGCGAGTTGATCGCCGACGGCAACCTCGGTCCCGGATCGTACTCGACGATCAACCTGACCAGCGCCAAGGCGATCCCGGCCGTCAACGACTGGCTCGGGGTTCTCGTCCGCCTCGGCGGCCGCGCGACGCTGCGCCGGACGCAGGTCAGCTTCGTGACGACCGGCCTCGAGACGCTCGGCACGCTGGCTGCAGCCGAGGACGTCGTGGTCAACCGCGCCACGACCGGGTTCGACCTGAAGAGCGGGACGGTCTTCTCATCGCAGCTGACGCGGCTCTCGTTCCGCAACTGCGACACCGCGGTGCGTGGCGCCGGCGTCGCGCCGGTGATCCGCGACAGCCTGCTGGTCGGAACGACCTGGGGGGTGCAGAACACGACCCCCGCGACCGCCTGCATCGACGCGAGGAACAACTGGTGGAACGCGGTCGACGGCCCCTCGGGCGCCGCCCCGGTCAGCGGCTGCAACACGCGCACCCCGACCGGCGCCGGGTCCAAGGTCAGCGACGGCGTGCTCTACGACCCGTGGAGCAGCCAGCCGGCCGACGACGGCGACCCGGTCCCGCTGGACGACGGCGATGGCTTCGTCGACCCCTGCACCGGCGGCCAGACCACGAACTGCGACGACAACTGCCCGATCGTCCCGAATGCCTCCCAGAAGGACGCGGACGGCGACGGCGTCGGCGACGCCTGCGACCAGGACCCCCTGCTGCGGGTCTCGAGCGCGCCGATCGACCTGGCCGACTTCGCCGCGGTCCAGGACGCGGTCGATGCGGCCTTCCAGTCCGGGACGCGGATCGAGATCTGCCCCGGCCTCGGGCCGTACCTGGCCTCGGTCCGGCTCGACCGGCGGCAGGTCTTCTCGTTCGTCGGGACCCCCTGCCTCTCCGGCCCCGGGCCGGCCGTCATCGACGGCGGCGCGGGCCCGGCCTTCAACGCCGTCAACAAGGTCGGCGACGCGCCGATGCGGTTCACGAACCTCGTGCTGCGCGGTGCGCGCGGGATCGAGGCCCTGGTCGACACCGACACCCGGGGCGTGACCTTCACCGAGATCACCGGCCCGGCGCTCGACCTCAACGGCGGCAGCCACGCGCTGACCGAGTGCGCGGTGACCGACACCGTCCAGACTGGGGTCGACGTCGCGGCCGGCGCCAGCGCGCGGGTCTCCCGCACCACCTTCCGCGGCCAGACCAGCGCCGGGCTGCTGGTGGCCGGCTCGCTCAACGCGACGAACGTCCTGATCGCCAGCGGCCTGGGCGGCTCGGACGGGATCCGGATGGTCGGCGGTGGCTCGTCGGCGACCGTGCGCTACGCGACGATCGCCTCCAACACCGGCAACGGCGTGAACAACTCGCAGAACGGGACGGTCTCGCTCGACCGCTCCGTGATCTGGGGCAACTCCGCCGGCGACCTGCTCAACGTCGCCTGCGCCAACGTCAGCTGGTCGACGATCGGGACCGTGAACTGCTCCGCGGTCAACAGCAACCTGAACGCCAACCCGCTGCTCGACGCGAGCTTCCAGCTGGGGAACGGCTCCCCCTGCCTCGACCACGGTCCCAACCCGAACATCTACCTGGGCGACCCCCCGTCCGACCTGGACGGGGGCCCGCGGCTGCTCGACTTCGACGAGAGCGGCCTGGCCCAGAACGACTGCGGCGCCTACGAGCGGCCGACGCCCAGCCCCGTGCCGGGCGACGTCCCGAACCTGCGCTTCACCTCGAACACGACGCTGCAGTGGGACCCGGTCGGCGGTGCCGCGCGCTACAACGTCTACCGCGGCGACGTCGCGGTCCTCTCCTACGCCAGCTACGGCGCGTGCCGCAACGACCTGGACCCGGTCGCGACCGACACGCAGATGGCCGACGCCGAGAAGCCGGCCGCGGCGAAGTCGAACTTCTACCTGATCAGCGCCGAGACGGCGGGCGGTGTGGAGGGAACGCTGGGCTTCGGGACCAGCGCCGAGCGCAGCAACTACGCGCCGTGCCCGTAGCGGCACGCGCGGGGGGTCAGCGTCCGGGAGGGGGACGCGGTCAGGAGATCGCCTTCCCCGGCTCCTTGTGCGGCGACGACGGCCCGTGGATCACGCGCCCGGCGCGGATCACGTTCGAGCGCAGCCGCTGGTCCAGGATCTCCTCGGCCCGGCGCCCGGCCTCGAGCAGCTTGTCGACGTCGATCCCGGTCGCGACGCCCATCTCCTCGAGCAGCGCGACCAGGTCCTCGCTGCAGGTGTTGCCGGTGAAGCCGGCCGAGTACTTCGAGGCCCCGGTCGCCGGCTGGCCGCCGATCGCCCCCATCGAGCCGTCGACGTAGCGCACCCCCAGCTCGAGCAGCGCCAGCGTGTTGACGATCCCGGTGCCGCGGGTGTCGTGGAAGTGCGCGATGAACTCGGTCCCCGGAAAGCGCACCAGCAGCTCCGCGCCGCGGTGCCGCACCAGCTTCGGGTTGGCGACGCCGGTGGTGTCCCCCAGCATGATCGTCTGCGCCCCTTCCTCGATGTAGAAGCGCGCGATCTTGGCGACCTGGTCGGTCGTCACGTCGCCCGCCACCGGGCAGCCGTAGACGGTGCCGACGCAGCCGATGATCCGGATCCCCAGCGCGTGGGCGCGCTTCATGATCGCGGCGTGCTCGGCCATCGCCTCGTCGTGGTCCATCCGGAAGTTGAGCTTGTTGTGGGCCTCGCTGCACGAGATCATCAGGATGATCTCGTCGGCGCCGTAGCCTTCCTTCTGGCAGACCTCGAGCCGGTCGAAGCCCTTGGTGTTGGGCATCAGCACGACGTAGGAGGCGCCCGGCTTGCGGCGGATCCCCTTGATCACCTCGACCGCGTCCGCGAACTGCGGCAGCAGCTTGGGGTGCGAGAAGGACGTCACCTCGACCTTCGGGAAGCCGGCGTCGACGGCGCGCTCGATCATCTCGATCTTGCGCTCGGTGGGGACGAAGACGGGCATCGACTGCAGGCCGTCGCGGGCCCAGCACTCGCAGGCGATCACGCGGTCGGGGAGCGGCATGGCGGGTCCTTTCCGGGTTGCGGGCCGGATTGGGTACCACGGGGACCGCCCGGCGGTCAACGGTTGCGGACGGGGCCGCCCCCCTGCCGGTACAATGCCCGCCCATGTCCCCGCTCGCCCCGTTCCGGCTGCGTTCGGCCCCGCCCGCGGTGCGGCTGGTCAACGCCCATGCGCGCCCGCTGGACAACGCGGTCGCGGCGGCGCGCACCTGCTACTCCGGGAAGGGGATCGTCTACGCCGAGGAAGTCGGCGGCGACGCGCTGGCGGACGAGGAGGAGCGCACCCGGGCGCGGGACGCGCGCGACCAGCTGGCGAAGGACATCTTCGCGGCCGGCCACCACACGGTCTACCAGCACGCGCACTTCCAGTTCTCGATCGACCGGGTCTCGCGCCACGCGCTCTGGGCCTTCTTCCACGCCCACCCCTTCTACAACTCCGAGCAGGTCAGCCAGCGCTACGTCAAGGTCGGCCGCGGCGCGACGCTGGTCCCGGAGCTGGGCGACCCGGCGGCGCAGGAGCTGTTCGAAGAGACGCTGGCGCTGCAGGAGGCGGCCTACCATCGGCTGACCGCGTCGCTGACCCCGATCGCCTCGCGCCTGTTCTTCGGCGTCTTCCCGGCCCGCTCGCGCGCCCCGGAGAAGTGGGCGCGCGAGATCCGCCGCAAGGCCCAGGAAGCCGCGCGCTACGTCCTGCCGGTCGCGACCTGGGCCCGGCTGCACCACTCGATCTCGGCGATCACGCTGCTGCGCTACAGCCGGGCCTGCGCGCAGTACGACGTGCCGGGCGAGGTCCGGCTGGTCGTCGACGCGATGCTCGACGCCGTGCTGGCGCTCGATCCCGACTTCCGGGTGGTGGTCGAGGACCCGATCCCGCTCGACGAGACGCCGGAGGCGCGCGCCCTGGCGGCGGCGGGCGGCCTGGTCGACCCCGCGCGCGCCGCGGCCTTCCGCGACGAGTTCGACGCCGCACTGGACGGCCGCGTCTCGCGGCTGGTCGGCTACTCGCCCGAGGCCGAGGCGATCGTGGCCCAGGCGGTGCGCGAGGTGCTGGGACTGCCGCGCGCGCTGATGGCGGACGACGCGGCGCTGGCGCTGGCCGCCGACCCGGCCGCCAACGCGATCTACGGCGAGGCGCTCAACCTGACCACGCTCGACAAGCTGACGCGCGCGCTGCACCACGCCTCCTACACCTTCCGCCGCAGGCTCTCGCACACCGCCGACAGCCAGGACCAGCGCCACCGCATGACGCCCGCCTCGCGCCCCGTGCTGCTGGCCCACCTGACCGACGGGCCGGACGTCGTCCTGCCGCAGATCGCGCACGAGGACGAGGCCGTGCGGCGCGACTTCGACGAGACCTTCGCCCGGACCTGGGAGGCGATCGGCCGGTTGCGGACGCGGGGCGTCGACCCCGAGGCGCTGGCCTACCTGCTCCCCAACGCGGTCGCGGTGCGCTTCACCGAGTCGGGCGACCTCTCCGCGATCCGCCACAAGCACGCGATGCGGCTCTGCTACAACGCGCAGGAGGAGATCTGGCGGGCCTCGCTGGACGAGGCGCTGCAGATCCGCGCGGTCCACCCGCGCCTGGGCCAGTACCTGCTGCCCCCCTGCTCGATCCGGCTGCTCGGCGGGAAGAAGCCGTACTGCCCGGAGGGAAAGCGCTACTGCGGGGTCCCGGTCTGGAAGCAGGAACCGGAGGAGTACGCGCGGGTGCTGTGAGTGGCGGCGCCGGCCCGAGCCAGCCTAGCGCTGGGCCGCAAGCCGCGTCAGCAGCCGATCCAGCGCGTCGGCGAAGCGCCGGCGGTCCCCCGGCGCCAGCGCGGCCGGGCCGCCCAGGATCGCTCCGGCGCTGCGCAGCTCGTTCAGCAGGTCGCGCGTCGCCAGCTTCCCGCCGACGTTGTCCTCGTTGAAGACCTCGCCGCGCGGGCTCAGCCCGAGCGCCCCGCGCGCGACGATCGCCGCCGCCAGCGGCACGTCGGAGGTCACGACCAGGTCGCCCGGTGCGACCCCGTCCTCGATGCAGCGGTCGGCCGCGTCGAACGCCGCGCCGACCCGCACGCACCGCACGAGCGGCGACGACGACGGCGGCAGCGCGCGGTTCGCGACGCGCACGACCGGGAGGCCGCGGCGCTCCGACGCGCGCAGCAGCACCTCGAGGATGTCGCGCGGGCACGCGTCGTCGTCGACCCAGATCGTGGGCGTGGTGGACACCGCGCCGCCCGCTCAGCGCGCCGAGCGGAAGCTGACCCGCTTGTGGCTCCCGTCGCAGAACGGCTGGTTCGCCGTGCCGCCGCAGCGGCAGAGCGCGACCTTCCCGCTGCGCTCGAGCGGGCTGCCGTCCTCGGCGGTGACGCGCACCACGCCGTCGAACAGCAGCGGGCCGTCCTTCATCAGCTTGACCGCCACGGTCGCAGGCTCCCCGGGCGGCGGCGCGTCTGGCGCGGCCGGCTGGCCATCCGCCGCCGCGCTCTTGAGCCGGTACTGGAGTGCCCCCGACGGGCAGCGCCGGATCACCTCGGCCACCCGCGCGGCCGGGGCCTCGCCCGGGCGGATCCAGTCCGGCCGGCGGGTGTCGAAGACCGCGGGCAGCCCGCGCACGCACTCGGCGGCGTGGGTGCAGAGATTGGGGTCATAGGTCACGAGGATCTCGTCGGTCTCGTAGGACTGGACGCGCTTGGCCATGGGCGGGCTCTCCGGGGGGCGATTCTACCGGCTGCGGGTCGCGCTATCCTGCTTACGCTTCCCAGCCGCTGCGTCCCCCCTGCCCCAGGAGCCCCGATGCCCGAACCCCGCGTCCCCGCCTGGCCGATCGACCCGCTCTTCGTGCGCCGCTGGTCGCCGCGCGCGATGTCGGGCGAGCCGCTCACCGAAAGCGAACTGATGACGCTCTTCGAAGCCGCGCGCTGGGCTCCCTCGGCGTTCAACGCGCAGCCCTGGCGGTTCCTCTACGCCCGCCGCGACACGCCGCACTGGGAGCGCTTCCTCTCGCTGCTCAACGAGCGCAACGCGTCGTGGTGCGTTCGAGCCGCCGCGCTGGTCGTCGTACTCTCGAAGAAGACGACCGACGCCGGGGCCGAGAACTGGACCGCGCCGTTCGACGCCGGCGCGGCCTGGATGAGCCTGGCGCTGCAGGGGACGATCTCCGGGCTGGTGGTCCACGGCATGGCCGGCTTCGACTACGACCGCGCGCAGGCCGAGCTGGGGATCCCCGCCGACTGGGACGTGCAGTGCATGGCCGCGATCGGCCGCCCCGGCGACCCGGCGCAGCTGCCGGAGAAGCTGCGCGCCCGCGAGGTCCCGAGCCTGCGCCGCCCGCTGGCCGAGACCGCCTTCGAGGGCGGATTCCCGCACGCGTGACCCGCGATCCCGAGCGCCGGACCGAACAGACGCACCCCGTCGCCGGCGAGGCGGCGGAGCGGCTGCGGCAGTTCACGCTGCTGGCGCCGGGCTCGCTGTTCGCGGGGCGCTATCGGATCGAGGCGCGGATCGGCGGCGGCGGCGCCGGCGAGGTCTACCGCGCGTTCGACGAGCTGTCGCGGGCGACGGTCGCGATCAAGGTGCTGTTCCCGCGCGGCGACGATCCGCAGCCGCTCGAGCGGCTGCGCCGCGAGCTGCGGCTGGTGCGCGGGCTCTCGCACCCGGGGATCGTGCGGATCCACGACATCGGCGAGCACGGCGGGCTGCTGTACCTGGTGATGGACCTGCTGCAGGGCGAGACGCTGCGGGCGCGGCTGCAGCCGGGACCGTTGCCGCCGGACGACGCGGCGGCGGTGCTGGAGCAGGTGCTCGAGGGGCTGGCGGTGGCGCACGCTGCGGGCGTCGTGCACCGCGACGTCAAGCCGGGGAACATTCTGCTGGTGCGCGACGGAGGTGGGCCGCAGGCGGAGGCCGCCGCGGGGGCGGGAGCGGGGGCGGCCGGCGCCACGCGCGTGGTCCTGCTCGACTTCGGCCTGGCGCGCGGCGGCGACGCGCCGGGGATGACGCGCACCGGCGCGTTCCTCGGAACGCCCGAGTACGTCTCGCCCGAGCAGGCCCGCGCCGAGAAGAACGTCGGCCCGGCGGCCGACGTCTACAGCGCGGGGATCGTGCTGTGGGAGATGCTGGCGGGCCGGCCGCCGTTCGAGGGGAACTCGCAAGTCGAGATCCTGATGGCCCAGGCGCAGCGGCCGCTGCCGCCGCCGCGCCGCGCGCTCGCCGTGGCCCCCGGCTGGCTGCGCGACCTGGCGGCGTGGATGCTGGAGAAGGACCCGGCGCGGCGACCGGCCGACGCCGGGGAGGCGCTGGCGTTCCTGCGGCGCAGGCGCCGGGCCCCGCTGGTGCGCCGCTGGCGCGCGGCGGGAAGGATGCGCGGGGCCACGGTGCGGCGCGCGGCGGCCGTGCTGGTGGCGCTGCTGCTCGCGGCGGCGGTCGCGGCGGCGGCGTTGCTCCCGGCACGCGTCGAGGTCCGGGCAAACGAGATCCAGCGTCGCAGCCTGGCCGGGGTCGCCTGGCCCCCCGTGAGCGCGCCGTTTGCGACAGCCCGCGACGTCGCGCGCGTCGGCCTCTTCCGCTACGCCCTGGGCGTCCCCCACCGCCCGGAAACCCCGCGGGACGCGCCGTACATGGTCCTGTTCGACAGCCTGCGGGGAGAGTTCACCCCGTTCGAGCCGGCCCTCTGGGATCCGCTCGGCGTGATCTGCCGCAACGCGTTCGCGGGGTTCTCCTGCGACTACAGCGTCACCCGGCTGGCCGCGCTCCCCGGTGCGCCGAACCTCGGCGAGCCGACCTTCGCGGCGATCTACACCCACCTCCACGAGTACCCCAACCTGCTCGTCGTGTTCGACGCGGTGGGACAACCACTGCTCTGGCTCCCCTCGGCGGGTGCGGTGCGGAACCCCGTGCTGCTTCCCGCCGGCGGCGACCCCAATGACCTGCCGCTGCTGCTCGTCCCGATCGAGTTCCACGACCTGGGCCAGCGGATGGGCCTGCTCGCGCTGCCGCTGGTTCGCAACGAAAGCGCCCTGGTCGGCGAGGCACAGGCCCCGCCCTACGATCTCCCGGTCCACGAGATGTTCCCCCAGAAGCCGGTCTTCGTGACCTTCACGCCCTTCGGTCGCTACGGTCCGATCGCGCTCGAGCCGGGGGGGCGCGCGCGGCTGCTGCCCGACGGCAGCGCACCGCTGACCTTCGACGCGCGCACCGGTGTCCCGCTCGACGGTCCGGACGCCCCGGACGATCCGGCGGCCTGGCAGGCGGCGCAGCGCCGGCTGCTCGAGCTGCTGGGGGTCGCCGCCTCGCGCGGCGCGGCCAACCAGGCCGGATCCGGGGCCGGAACGCTCGAGCGGTTCGCCGCCGAGCCGGGACTCTCCCCCAGCCAGCGCGGAACGGCGCTCGGTTTCGCCGCCGTGCTGCGGCGCCGCGCCGGCGAGCTGGACCGCGCGCTGGCCGACACGCGCGCGGCGCTCGAGGTGGAGCCCGAGATCCTCGGCCACCGCCGGATGCTGATCGACCTGCTGGCGCGGACGGCCGGGTGGAGTGCGACGTGGCAGGCGTTCGAGAGCTTCCGCGGCGGGGGCCTGCCGGAACAGGAGCTGCGCGACGGCCTCGTCGCGGCGGCGCTGCTCCTCGGACGGACGACGGAGGCTCGGACGCTCGTCAGGCTCTGGTACGGCGGAACCCTGGAACCCGAGGACGTCCAGGCCGAGAAGGCGCTCTACCAGTCGGTGCTGGCGCTCGAGACGGGCGACTTCGCGGGCGTGGAGTCGCTGCTCGCGCCGCTGCCGTGGGCCGGGGAGTACTCGCAGGCCTCACTGGCCGGCGCGATCGCGGCGGTGCAGCGCAGCCCACTCGATCCGGCTGCGGTCACGCGGTGGATCGAGGCGGCGCGCACCGGGTGCGGCGTGAAGGTCGAGGCGCCGCTGGTCGCGGTCGAGGCGCTGCTCGCGGCGCGGACCGGGCGTCCGGGCCCGACCGAGGCGCAGCTCGCGGACGCGCTGGCCCGCCAGGACGCGGCGGGACGCGAGCACCTGGTCGAGCTGCTCGTCGCGCGCTGGGCCCACCGCCTCGCCGACGACTCCCGCAAAGCGGGGGCAGCTACCGCACGACGGTAGCTGTCCCCGCTTGCTCCGCCTTCCGCTTCACGTCCGCGGCCAGCGCGGCGAAGCGCGGGTCGCTCCGCAGCGGGGCGAGGTCGGGGATCGACTCGATCTGGGTGATCGCC
Organism: uncultured Acidobacteriota bacterium; assembly: GCA_964476985.1. GTDB lineage: Bacteria > Acidobacteriota > Polarisedimenticolia > J045 > J045 > JALOKP01. The sequence continues at coordinate 9,839 of CAYZDB010000060.1, forward strand.
CCGAGGCCGCTGTCGAGCGACGTCTGCAGGGACCGGAAAGCCTCTTCGCGATTCCCCGCGAGCGTCGCGCCGATCGCCCAGGCCAGCCACGCGTTGGAGACGGCGTCCCGGTTGTCCGAGCGCTCGGAGAGGCGGATCGCCTCGCGATAGTAGGGTTCCGCCTCCGCGTGGCGCTTGGCGTAGCTCAGCGTGAACGCGACGTTCATCGTGGTCTGCATCAGCATCGGGTTCTCGGCGCCGTAGACGCGCCGGTAGCCGGCCAGCGCCTTCATCACCAGGTCGGCCGACTCGTCCATCTGGCCCATCGTCCCCAGCGTCACGGCCAGCGTCTCGTAGGCGTTGTAGACCGCGAGGTTCTCTTCGCCCACGCGGCGGACCTGGGCCGCCAGCAACTCGCGTCCCATCGCCAGGGCCTCGTCGAAGCGCTCCTGGCGCCTCACCATCTCGATGACCTCGCCGTAGATCGAGAGCGTGCTCTCGTGGTCGGGCCCGAGCCGAGCCTTCGAGCGCTCCCAGACCTCGCGGTAGATCTGCTCGGCCTCGGCGTTCCGACCCTGGTAGGCGGCGGCCCATCCGAGCTGCCGCTGCAGGTAGAGCGTGCCCGGGTGGTCGGCACCGAGGGCGCGCTTCTGGTCCTCGTACATCGGCCGGCCGATCCGCTCCGCCTCGGCCGCCCGCCCCTGCTTCACCAGCACGCTGACGAAGGCGCGCTGCGCGACGAAACCCCGCTCGTCGTCCGGCCCGAAGGCCTCGCTCCGGAGCCGCATCGACTCCACCAGCAGCGCCTCGGCATCGGCGAACCGGCCGAGCGAGGCGACGCTCTGCGCGAGGTAGTCCATCGTCGCCAGCGTGTCCGCGTCGGCCGGGCCGAGCACGCGCTGCTGCGTCGCCAGGGTGCTGCGAAGCAGCGCCTCCGAGCCGGGCAGATTGTCACGCCGGTGCAGCACCTGCCCGTGCAGGCTCATCGAGTGGAGCGTCTCGCGGTCCTCCGGACCGAGCACCTCCCGCTGCAGCGCGATCGCCGGCACGATCAGCTCCTCGGCGCGCGGCCAGAGCCCGAGCGTGCCGTAGGTCCTGGCCATCGTGGCCATCAGTCGGGCCCGCACGACGGGGTCCAGGCCGCGGTCCTGTTCGATCTTCTGCGCGGCCCGGTCCAGCAGCTCGCGAGCGGTCAGGTCCGTGCGGTTCCCCTCGCCCGGGTCGACCGCCGTGAACATCTCCGTCATGAACCCCGCGATCCGGTCGGCCCGGTCGCGCTCGCGCGTGACGCGCCGGACCTCGACGAACTGCGCCACCAGCGACCAGGCCGCGAGCAGCGCCACGACCGCCCCCAGCGAGACGGCGAGGCGATGCCGGCGCACGTACTTGCGCATCCGGTACCCGAGGCTCGCCGGGCGGGCCTCGATCGGTTGGTTGTGCAGGTAGCGGCGGAGATCGGCAGAGAACTCGACCGGGGTGCCGTAGCGGTGCTCGCGGTCGCGGGCCAGCGCCTTCCGCGCGATGCTGTCCAGGTCGCCGCGGAGCAGGCTCCTCAGCCGGCCGGGCTCGACGCCGCGCTGGGTCGCGCTCGAGGTGGCGGAGTCCGGATCGATCGTCAACGGGGTGACGAGCGGCGGCGGGTCGTCCTCGCGCAAACGGCGCAGGATCTCGTCGAGCGGGGCCTTCCGGACCTCGAACGGCTTCGCGCCGGTCAGCAGCTCGTAGAGGATGACGCCCAGCGCGTAGACGTCGGCGCGCGTGTCGATGTCGGCCACGGCCGGATCGGCCTGCTCGGGGCTCATGTAGCCGAGCGTGCCGACCAGGCCGCCGACCTGCGTCAGGAGCGCGCGGTCGCCGCCGTCGGCGGAGACGGCCTTGGCGATTCCGAAGTCG
>CAYZDB010000060.1:11720-11963 GCA_964476985.1 uncultured Acidobacteriota bacterium
GATGCGCGGCGCGGGCCGGCCGTCGACCTCGGCGACGAGCACGTTGGAGGGCTTCAGATCGCGGTGGACGATCGCCTTGAGGTGGGCGTGCTGGACCCCCTCGCAGACTGCCATGAACAGCTGCAACCGCTCTTCGACGGACAGCCGCTTGCGGTCGCAGTAGGTCGTGATCGGCAGGCCGTCCACGTACTCCATCACGAAGTACGGCTGCCCGTCGGGAGTCGTCCCGGCGTCGAAGACCTT
>CAYZDB010000061.1:0-11934 GCA_964476985.1 uncultured Acidobacteriota bacterium
ACGGCCTGGCGCGGCTCGCCGCGCGCGCCGCGCCGCTGGCCGGCCGGCCGGCGGCGGAGCTGGTCGCGGCCTGCCAACGGGACCTGGAGGCCTTCCACGAGGGGGTGCCGCGCGCCGACGACGTGACGCTCTTCGCGCTCGAGCGCCCTGCCCGCGCCTGACCGCCCCGCCGCCCGCGGCACGCCCCCGAAACGGCACCGGGCCGCCCGCGGGCGGCCCGGTCCGGTCGTACCCTGCTTCCGCGGCTACTGGTCGGCCACCTCTTCCTTCCACGCGCGGATCTCGATCGCCTTCTCGCGCGGCAGGTAGATCCCGAAGTCCTTCGCCCCGCCCAGCAGGCGCGGGTCGTGGGTGAACATCGTGATCGACTGGCCGACCGTCGCCTCGATCCGCGAGACGAAGGCGCCGTAGGTCTCGATGATCCCCGAGGCGTCGGGACGGAACACGCCGGCCGTGGCGTGGTTGTTGTAGAGCACGCCGGCGATCATCGGCACGCTGGGCGGATCGGGAGAGAACTCGCTCCAGCTGTGCGTCGTCACGGCGTCGAGCCAGAGCGGGCTGCCCCGCCAGATCTTCCCGTCGGCGTCGGTGTCGAGCTTGGCCGCCGTGTTGGGGTTCGCGGCCGACGAGTTCAGCCGGTCGTTGATGTTCTCCGGCAGCGCGAAGCTGGAGGACCCTGCGGTCGGCAGCCCCTGGACGTTGAGCGTGCCGCGACGGATCCGGTCGTCGAAGCGGGCGTCGCCGTCGATGTCCTCGCCCGACCCCGGGATCACGTCGCCGATCGCGTAGCCGGCCGGGATCAGGCCCGATCCGCACTGCCCCTGGCCGTCGGCGGCGTAGTACTTCACGTTCCAGACGTTGTTGTTCTCGTTGAGGTCGCCGGTATTCGGCAGGTTGTCGATCCCCAGGTCTTCCTTCGACTGGTTGTCGGCATTGGCCAGCCAGGCGTCGACCGTCCCCCAGCTGCCGCCGTTGGGGAACCGCCCGATGATCAGGTTCTCCCGCGCGAACAGGCCGATCAGGTCGGCGTCGCGCACGGCGTAGGTCCCGGCCGGCGCGGTCGACGCGTTCAGTGCGCGCCAGGCCTGGATGTCGGCCGTCGCCATCGAGGCGAATCCGGTCTTCGGGACGTTCCCGTACCCGGTCCCGGCCGGCGGGCCGGAGCCCGGCAGGTGCGGCCGGGGCGGGTTGTCGTAGAGCAGGCCGTTCGGCAGGTAGATGTTGCCGGAGGTGTAGAGGCTTCCCTGCCCCGAGACCCGGCCCAGGGCGATGATCGCCCCCGTCATCGGCCGCAACCCGGCCGCGTCCCACTCGTCGTTGGTGTTCCAGAAGCCGTCCGCCCCGGGCGAGCCGATCACGACCGGCCCGTCGATGATGAAGGGGCGGGTCCGCCCGTCGAGGATCATGAAGGGCGACTCGTCGTCGTCCGTGTTGATGGTGCCGTCGCGGCCCCAGGTGTCGTCCGCCGTGTTCCAGGTCGCGTCGGGGCCGACGTTGCAGCCGATGCAGGCCCGGTAGGTCCGGTAGCGGTTCAGCTTGGGGTCCCAGACCTTCAGGGTCGACCCGCCGGTGTCGTCGGGCGTGCCCCAGATCTCGTCCGGCCCGGCGGTGCCGCCGTTCCACTCGCGGGCCGCCTTGACGTAGATCGAGAGGTCCGAGAGGTTCGGCATCGGCACGATGTCCTGCCACTCGAGCCGGTTGGCGGCGACGCCGAAGTCGCCCTTCAGGTTCTCGGGGCCGAGGATCCGCCGGCCGGCGATCACGCCGCCGTTGTGCAGCCGGTTGATCAGCTTGTTCCCCAGGATCTTCTCGAAGTAGGGCGTACCGCGGCCCCAGATGCACGAGCCGTAGAGCCGCACGTCGCCGTTGGCCCGCAGGTTGCCGTGGAAGTAGAGCTGTCCGCAGCCCCAGCCGCTCATCCAGCCGAAGTTGTTCATGAAATAGGCGTTGTCGAAGACCCGCGAGGGAATCAGCTTGAGCCGGATCACGGCCGAGAGCGTCTTCTGCTTGCCTTCCAGCTTCGCCGTCGAGCGGATGTTCATGTCGACGAACTCGAGCTGCCGCGCCTCGTCGATCGTCGTCGGGTAGGTCAGGATGTTGATCGTGTAGCTGCCGCGGCCGTGCGCGACGTCGACGTAGTCGCGCCCCGCGTCGTCGGCCGTTCCCGCCGTCCCGTCGGCGCCGCGCGACCTGCCGTGCGTCAGGTGCAGCATGACGTAGTTGTCGAAGATGTGGTCGAGGTTCGGGTTGCCGACCAGCGAGCAGGTGACGTCGCCCGTCATCCGCTCGAGGCCCGCCTCCGCGATGTAGAGCAGCTCGTTGTTGTCCTTGTCCTGGTCGGTCGTCTTGAGCGAGAGCATCGACGAGCCGAGCATCGCCAGCCCCATCAGGGTCAGCGCGGACACCGCGAACATGACGACGAGCAGGGCGGCCCCGCGCTCGCCGTGCGGCTCTTCGGTTCTCATCGGCCACCTCATGGCATCGTCGCTCCCAGCTCGATGCTGTTGCACGAATCGACGAGGATCTGGTCCTCCCCGTCGTCCGGGTTCTCGGTCGGGCCGGGCCGGTCGAGGATCACGCCGGCTTCGCCGTCGAGCGCGCTGCTCTGGGCGTAGGCCGCGGTCACGACGTAGAAGAAGGTCGCGCCGCTGCCGGCCGCCTTCGTGCTGAGGTCCTCCCAGGCCAGCTCGGGCCGGGCCGCCAGGGCGCGCAGCGGGTCGCCCGCGCTGACCGAGGCGTTGCTCCAGGACCCGGCCTGATTGCGGTGGTAGACGGTCCCGTTGGAGTCCGAGACCCAGGCGATCGTCGCGTTGAGCATCGTCACTGCGAGCGGGCCGTTCGGCGAGGGGCCCTCGGTCGCCCAGGTGACGCCGTCGGTCGTGCGGTAGATCGCGTTGGCCGAGGTGACGACCGCCATCGCCGGCCCCCCGGGCACGACCGCCACGCCACGGAACCGGCCGGCCCCCGGGAAGTCGAGCGGCGTCCAGTTCACGCCGCTGTCGCCGGACCGCCAGATCCTGTCCTCCGCGCCGATCAGCACCGTCCGGTCGCCCGAGCCCTCGCGGGCCAGCGCCACGCCGTACAGGTCGCTCGTGCCCGCGAACCCCAGCACCGTCCAGTTGACCCCGCCGTCGACCGAGCGCGCGGCGGCGCCGCCGTCGCCCACGACGACCACGAAGTTGCCGTCGCTGGCGATCCCGGTCAGGTCCTCGGTGAGGCTGACGGTCAGGGAGGAGAAGCTCGCCCCCCCGTCGGTCGACTTCAGCACCGTGCCGTTGTTGCCGACCGCCATCACGACCCGGTCGGAGAGGAAGGTGACGGCGCTCAGGTCGTCGCTCCCGGAAATCGCCGAGGCGGACCAGGTCGCGCCGCCGGTCGTCGAGTAGTACGCCTTGCCGCTCTCGCCGACGACGACGGCGTTCAGACGGCTGCCGAACGCGAGCCCGTTCGGCCGGAATCCGCCGGAACTGCCGACCTCGCGCCAGTTCGTCCCGCCGTCCAGGCTCTGGTGGACCGTGCCCGGGGAGTCCCCGCCGGCGGCGTAGATCAGGCCGGTCCAGCGGATCGACGCCACCCGATCGGACAGGCGGTAGCCCGCGCTGTGGTCGACCAGCGAGTTGATTGTGCCGTCGCCGTTGTAGTCGTTCGCGCGGTAGATGTTGTAGTCGATCAGGTAGGGATCGTAGCCGGCGTCCTCGTTGCGCTGGTTCTGCGAGAAGAAGATCTCGACCGGGTGGTCGTTGACGGCGTGCTCGGCGATCCTCGCGTACTGCGCGGATGGGAACGTCGGGCCCTTGAAGGACCGGCCGCAGTAGCGGGGGCTGTAGGGCGAGAGGCCGCCCGCGGCGTCCTGCGCACGCATCCAGTAGTAGTAGATCGTGCCCCAGGCCAGCCCGGAAGTGGAGTTGGTGTCGTTGTCGGTGAAGGTGTAGACCGGCGCGTTCGTGGCGTCGATCGCGAGGTTGTTGACCGGCGGCACGCAGCGGTAGTCCAGGCTGGTCGAGCGGTGGATGTAGTACTTCTTGACCACGCCGCCGTAACCGCTGGTGTTGGTCATTTCGTCGACCGATCGGCCGAACACGACCTCGAGCTGCGTCCCGTCGTCGCCCGGGATGTCGCGGATCTCGATCTGCTCCGGGTACTGGCCGCCGATCTTCGGCGGATAGGCGCCGCCCGTCGGGTCGAGCACCGACAGCTGCGGCGTGCAGTCCATCGCGCGCAGCTTGTACCAGTACTGCCGCGGCGGCCAGGTCCGCATGATGATCCAGTCGTCCTCGTAGCTCGTCACCCCCTTGTTGGCCTCGCTGTAGGGGGTCGTTCCGAAGATGCTGTCGACGTCGGTGCGGTACATGATGTACTTCTCGACGTCCATCTCGCCGCCGCCGTCGTCGGAGGACAGGGCCCAGGTGATGCGGACCTTGCCGTCGGCGAGCGCGTCGGCGCAGGCGTTCTCGACCGTGACCGAGGAGGTCGGGTGCGGCTGGTCGCCGCAGGCGCCGCCCGGGAGGTCGATGTTGCGCGGCTTGATCTGGGTCGACATCGTGACCGTCCGGAACCGGAACGGCGTCGTCGTCGACGAGCGCGTCTTGTCCGCGTACTTCATGTCCGGGTACGGCGTCTCGGTCGTGACGTGGATGTCCACCTTCTTGACCAGGTCGCCGACCCGCCGGTCGAGCACGCCGTTGGCGTTGCGGTCCTCGCCCGCGTCCATCACCGCGTTGTCGTTGGCGTCCTCGTCCGTCACGGCGGTCAGGGCGGCCAGTTCGCCCGGCTCCAGCACGCCGTTGTAGGCCACGCCGCCGCCGGCTCCCGTGTCGCCCCAGAGCGTCAGCCCCTTGCGGTTGTAGAACGTCCCCCAGTACTGGAAGAGCGGCATCGGCTTGGCCCCGCTCGGGTAGGCCGCGGGCCCGCGGACCAGGCCGACCGGCCCCGCGCCGGCGCGGTTGTCGGTGCCGTTGTCGCCGTAGACCTCGCGGCGCAGCAGGTAGAGCCCGGCGTTGTCGACCACCGCCTCCTCGGCCTCGTCCTGCCGGTCGGCGGCGTTGATCGTCCCGTCCCCGGTCGAGTCCAGCGTGTAACGCAGGGTCTCGGCCCCGGTGTGGAAGGTCACCGGGGCGTAGCCGGTGGGCAGCGCATCGCCGGTGTTGCCGTCGACGATCGCCTCGATCTCCGGGTTGACGTCGGCGTTGACGACCAGCTCGTAGGGCGCGGCGTAGACCACGGCCGACTGCCCGACCATGTCGTCGCCGGTGTCGGCGGTCCCGTCCGGCCCGACGTCCGCGATCGTCTGCTTGTCGACGAGGAAGCCCGTCATCAGCAGATCGTGCTCGAGCGTCTCCAGGGTGTGGCGGGCCTCGCGCGTCACCTCCAGCACCGCGTCGTCCCGGTGGTAGATGCGGTTGTCGATCGACAGCATCGAGAGCGCCGCGAGGAAGACCATCGAGGTGATGGCGAGCGCAACGAGGGCCTCGCTGAGCGAGAAACCCCGCTCGGCCCCGGTCCCTCCGGCCGTCTCCGCGCCAGGGCGAAGGCGGTCAGAACGAAGGGATGTAGAACGCCTTTTCCGAGGACAGGGTGACATGATGTAGTTTGCCATTGAGGTCCTTCCACTTGACGCGCACGATGACGTATTTCACGTATCGGCTCGCCGGCTGGTCGGCGGTCGGCGACGTGGTGTCGACGATGACGCTGTCGCGGGCGTCGGGGTTGGCCGGCCCGAGACGGACATTCCTGATGGCCTGGGCGTAGTCCGCGGAGTCCACGATGTAGACCTCGCGGCGGAATCGGCCGTACTGGGCCGAGTTGACGGCGAAGTCGTGCTCGCCCTGCTGGCCGGCCGAGTAGGTCGCGGCCGTGACCAGGATCGGCGAGAGCTTGATGTCCGGGACGTTGGCGCAGGACCGGTAGTTGAAGCGCGTGCCGTTGAGCAGGTCGACGTCGCCGTAGTCCTCGTCCGGGAAGATGGTCGTCGTGATCTCGTCGATGTCGGTGCAGGGGTCGGACGGGTCGCGGTAGGCATCGCGGTCGCCGTCCTGGTAGCGGGAGTTCTTGATCTGCTCCAGCCGGTGGCCCGCCAGGAAGCGGGCGGTGGCGTAGTCCTTCGTGAACTGCGAGGTCTTGATGGTCGAGATCAGCAGCATGTTCAGGCCGAGCAGCGCGATCCCGAAGATGCCGACGGCGACCAGCGCCTCGGCCAGCGTGACGCCCGATTCCGAGCCGAGTCTCTTCCGGGTCATCGTTCGAGCCTCCACGGGACCGGCCCGCCGCTGGCCGGGTCGTACTTCCAGCGGCGCACCCGGCCGGTCGCCTCGGTGACGCTGATCGCGCGCATCTTCGAGGGGTCGTTGTGCTCCAGGTCCCGCCGGTCGATCAGGTAGACGACCCCGGCGGTCGAGGAGCCGCCCGGCCGGAAGGTCGCCGCCGGCGGGCTGCCGGCGAACGTCACGGCGTCGGTCACGGCGGCCCCGTCGAGGCCGATGATCCCCGGGGGACAGCCGAAGACGATGTGCTCCGCGGAGGCCGAGAGTCCGAACTCGCGGATCGACTCGCCGATCGCCTCGTCGACGTCGCCGTCGCTGTTGCGGTCGGCGTGGACCGAGTAGCCGCCGCCGACGTCGTCGAAGACGACGCGGAAGTTGTGGTCGTTGAACGCGGCCTGCGAGCGCGCCAGCTCCAGCCGGCGCGCGACGTCCGACGCCACGGCGCCGGTGCGCCAGCCGGACGTGTTGGCCACGAACACGCCGATCGAAGTCGTGACGCCCAGGATGCCGAGGACCACGAGGATCTCGGGCATGCTGTAGCCGCGCTCGTCGCGAGCCCGGGGGCGGCGTCCGCCGTCATTGCAGAGTGTCGAGTCCACGGGCGTTCCGTCCGTGCAGGGATCCCCGGCCGAATATTGGTTCGGGCCCGGGTCCGTGCAAGGCCGCGCGCGGCGCGGCTTCCGGGGGACGGGGCGCTGCGGGAAGCAAGTGTCCTGGGATTGAACACTGCCCGGGCCGGGCCTGTTCCACCCCGTTCAGGGCGCTACCGGCGCCGGGCCGGATCGTGGCAGTATCTTGTTCCTCCGATGGTCGCCCCGTCCTCCGCCGACCTGACCCTGCGCTGCGACCTCGACGAGGTCGCCCGGGCCGACGCGTGGCTGCAGGAGTTCTGCTCCGGCCACGGGGTGGTCGAGGACGCGCTCTACGACCTCCGGCTGTGCCTGGACGAAGTCCTCGCCAACGTGATCCGGCACGGCTACGGGATCGGCGAGACCGGGAAGATCCACGTGACGGTGGCGTGCCCGGGGGACCGCGTGCGCCTCGAGGTCCGGGACGCGGCCGCCCCCTTCAACCCGCTCGACGCCTCCGACCCCGACCTGGACGTGGCCCCCGAGGACCGGCCGATCGGCGGGCTGGGGATCTTCCTGGTCAAGCAGCTGATGGACACCGTCGCTTACGACTACGAGGGCGGAGAGAACCGGCTCGCCATGGAGCGCAGCCTCCGGAGGCGCTGATGCCGCTGACCGTGACCGTGATCGAGCGGCGCCGGCCCGAGAGCCCGCCCGCGACCGTGGTCCAGCTGGCGGGCCGGCTGGACACCGCGGCCGCCCCCCAGGCGGAGCGGGACTTCGCTCCCGTCCTGGCCGCGCGGCCGGAACTGCTGGTCCTCGACCTGTCCCGGCTCGAGTTCATCAGCAGCGCCGGCCTGCGCCTGCTGTTCGACGCGCGCCGGGACGTTCGCGAGCGCGGCGGCGCGGTCGTCTTCTCGAGCCCGCAGCCGCCGATCCGCAAGGTCTTCGAGATCGTCGGGGCCCTCCCCGACCTGGCGGTGTTCAGCAGCGACGAGGAACTCGACGAGTACCTCGCCACGATGCAGCACCGCGCCGATCCGCGGTAGCCATCCCCGTTCTCAGTGGCCGCCGAAGGCCCGGCGCATCGCCGACAGGACCTTGTTCTGGTAGAGGGCGTGGCCGCGCGAGTCGAAGCGCGCGAACAGCGAGGCCGCGATCACCGGGGCGGGAACCCCTTCCTCGACCGCCTGCAGCACCGTCCAGCGCCCTTCGCCCGAGTCCGAAACCTGCCCCGCGTAGCCGTCCAGCTTCGGGTCGGCGTGCAGCGCCTGGGCCGTCAGGTCGAGCAGCCAGGAGGCCACCACGCTGCCGCGGCGCCAGACCTCGGCGACGTCCGCGACGGGAATGTCGTACTGGAAGTACCGCGGGTCGCGCAGCGGGGCGGTCTCGGCGTCGACCGCGTGATCCTTCCGGCCGATCCCGGCGTGGTGGAGGATGTTGAACCCCTCGGCGTAGGCCGCCATGATCCCGTACTCGATCCCGTTGTGGACCATCTTGACGAAGTGGCCGGCCCCGGCCGGGCCGCAGTGCAGGTAGCCCTCCTCCGCCGTGCCGACGGCCCCGTCGCGGCCCGGGGTCGGCGGTGCCGCCGCCCGGCCCGGGGCCAGCGCGCGGAACAGCGGGTCGAGCCGACGCACCGTCTCCGCCTCGCCGCCGATCATCTGCGAGTAGCCGCGTTCGAGCCCCCAGACCCCGCCCGAGACCCCGACGTCGACGTAGTGGATGCCGCGCGGTGCGAGGCGCGCGGCGCGGTCGACGTCGTCGCGGTAGTACGAGTTGCCGCCGTCGACCAGCGTGTCGCCGGCCGCCAGGAGCGGAAGCAGCTGCTCGACCAGCGCGTCGACGGCACCCGCCGGGACCATCAGCCAGACGGTCCGCGGCGCGGCGAGCCGCCCCACCAGGTCGGCCAGCGACGCGGCCGAGGTCATCCCCTCCCGCTCCAGTTCCGCGGCGCCCGCGCGGGAGCGCGCCCAGCCGACGCATTCGATCCCGTGGCGCATCCAGCGCCGGACCATGTTGCCGCCCATCCGCCCCAGCCCGACCATTCCCACCTGCATCGCCGTCTCTCCCTGGTCCTGCTTCAGCCCCGGCCCGCGCGCGCCAGCGCCGCGCGGTAGGCGGCTTCGAGTTCGTCGATCATCCGCTCGTGGGTGAACCGCTCACGCACGAATCGCTCGCCGTCCACCGCCCGCGCGCGCCAGGCCGGCAGGTCGCGCGCCATCGCCGCGATCGCCCCGGCCAGCGCCGCGGGATCGCGCGGCGGCACGACGAGCCCGTACTTCCCGTCGCCGGTCAACTCGCGCGCCGCCCCGACCTCGGTCGCGACGACCGGGACGCGCGAGGCCAGGGCTTCCTTGATCATCCCCGACGAGGCGTCGCAGTCGACCGCCGGCAGGACCGCGAGGTCGAGCGCCGCGTAGACGTCCTGGACGTCGTCGCGGTAGCCCAGGAAGTGAACGCGTCCGGCCAGCCCGAGCCGCCCGGCGCGGGCCTTGAGCGCCTCGGTCGCCTCCCCGTCCCCCGCCAGCACGACCGAGAGCCGCGGCCAGTCGGGCGCCAGGATCGCCAGCGCGTCGATCAGGTGCTCCTGCCCCTTGTCGGGGACGAGTCGCGCCACCGTGCCGGCCAGGACGTCGTCCGCCCCCGCCCCGACCTCGCGCCGCACCTTTGCGCGCTCGGGCGGCCGGGCCGGCGCGGCCATGTCGGCGCGCAGCGGGCTGTGGATCGCCGGGATCCGCGTCTCGTCCAGCGCGCCCGCGGCGATGATCCCGCGGAAGCGCTCCTTGACCTCCGGCGCGACGACGATCAGCCCGTCGATTCCCCGGCCGAAGAGCCAGCGGTTGACCCGCGTGTCGCGCACGCGCTTGGTGTTGTGCCGGGTGTAGAGCTGGAGCGGGCGCGCGGCGCGCGGCATGAGGCGGCGCGCCAGCACCGCCGCCCAGGTGTCCTGCGAGCCGTGCGAGTTGACGATGTCGGGGGCGAAGGCGGCGAAGAGGCGCCGCAGCGTCAGCGCGTCCCGGACCAGCGACACGGCGTCGCGCTTGGGCCGGAAGCGGACGTCGCCGAAGACCGCGATCCCGTCGGCTCGCGCCGTCGCCGCCGGCCGGCCGTCGCCCGGCACGGCCAGCATCACCGCGTGCCCGCGGGCCGAAAGGCCCCGGCACTCGGCCAGCACGCGGTTGATCTGGCCGCCCCACCCGCGGTGGAAGTCGGTGTGGAGGACGGTGAGGCGGCCGGCCTCCGGCATCACTTCTCCCAGGGGAGCCCGGGCTTTCCGAAGTGGCCGTAGTTGGTCGTCTTCGTGTACAGCGGCTGCAGCAGCTTGAGCCGCTCGATGATCGCGTGCGGCCGGAAGTCGAACTTCTCGCGCACGAAGGCCGCGGCCTTGTCGGGGTCGCCGGTGCCGAAGGTCTCGACCAGCACCGACATCGGCTGGGCCCGGCCGATCGCGTAGGCGACCTGGATCTCGGCCCGCCGCGCCAGCTTGTGCTTCACCAGCTGGCGCGCGACGTAGCGGCAGAAGTAGGCGCTGGAGCGGTCGACCTTGGAGGGGTCCTTGCCGGAGAAGGCGCCGCCGCCGTGGCGCGCGAATCCGCCGTAGGTGTCGACGATGATCTTGCGGCCGGTCACGCCGGCGTCCGCGGTGGGACCGCCGATCTCGAACGCGCCGGTCGGGTTCACGAGGTACTCGATCTTCCGGTGCGCCCAGTCGCCCAGCACCTGCGGCGCGAACTGGTCGGCGACCCAGGACTTGATCTCCTTCTGCTTCGTCCCGTGCGCGTGCTGGGTCGAGACCAGCACCGACTGGACCTCGACCGGCCGGCCGTCCCGGTAGTGCACGGTGACCTGCGTCTTGGCGTCGGGACGCAGCCACTTCGGCCCGTCGCCGCGCCGCGCCTCGGCCAGGGCGCGCGAGAGCTTGTGGGCCAGCAGGATCGGCAGCGGCATCAGCTCCGGCGTCTCGTCGGTGGCGTAGCCGAACATGATCCCCTGGTCGCCCGCCCCCTGCTGGTCCGGGTCGGTCCGATCGACGCCCTGCGCGATGTCGGCCGACTGGCGGGTCATGTGGAGCTGGACCGAGACGCCGGCCGCGTGGAAGGCCTCGCTCGGGTCGGTGTACCCGATCCTCTCGATCGTGTCGCGCACGAGCTTCTCGAAGTTCAGCTTCGCGCCGGTCGTGATCTCGCCGCCCAGGATCACCTGGTTGCTCTTGCACATCACCTCGCAGGCCACGCGGCTGTGCTTGTCCTGCCTGAGGCACTCGTCGAGGACGGTGTCGGCGATCAGGTCGCAGACCTTGTCGGGGTGGCCCTCGGTGACGGACTCGGAGCTGAACAGGAACTCGTTCGACTTCGCCATGGGTCGCTTCCTTCTCCCGGGCGGGACGCTCGCCCGCCACTGCTCGCTCGACACCGGGGACCGCGGATCGACGGGACACTTGGTTGCCCCGGCCTTCAGGACCGCATCCCCGCGGCGGCGCCGCTGCGGCCCGCCGCGGGATGGCACCTTGGGTGTCCGCCCAGGTTGCCGGACCCGGCGCCCGCCGGGTCGCTCCCGATGCAACGGCGCAAGATACCGGACCCGGGCGGCGGCTTCAACACGCGGCCGGGAGGCGCCGGGAACCGCGGGGATCCGCCCGCCGGCGGCGTCCGGAGGGGCCCGGCGGCGGCGCTCAGCAGAGGTTCTGCGTCACGAAGACCTTGCCGCCGGCGGTGATCGCGACGCCGATCCCCTGTCGGTCGAAACCGCGCTTGAGCAGGTTCTCGCGGTGCCCCTCGCTCTCCATCCAGCCGTCGACCACCTGCCGCGCGATCTCGTCGACGCTCATCCACTGGTAGGTCCGCGCCCCGCCGGAGCCGAAGGTCACCGAGGAGAAGACCGCCGACTGGAAGATGTTCTCGCCCAGCCCGTGCGTGAGGTAGGTCCCGCGGTTCTTGCGGCAGGGGTAGCCGGCGTCGAGCCCGCGCCGCTCGGGGTCCTTGCCGTCGGGCGAGACGTGGTCGAAGTAGCGGCGCGCGGCCATGTCCCCGGAGTGGCGGCGCGCGATCTCGGCCAGCTTCGGGTCCGTGGCCAGCAGCGGCAGGCCGGCGCGCGCGCGCTCC
>CAYZDB010000062.1:0-11892 GCA_964476985.1 uncultured Acidobacteriota bacterium
CCGGCCGCAGCCGCCGGCAGCCCCGGCAGCCGCGCGGACCACGGGGCGCGGGCGCTCGCCCCCGACCAGTCCACGAGAATCCCGATCGTCATGCGACCAGTATATCACATACCAGATACATTTCTGCTCGCTTCCGACGGGGATCCTGCGGCCGTCCACCAAGGCACGCACACCCCACGACGAGGCTGCAGCGACAGCGCGGTTCCACATCGGACGATGACGCGCCAGGGGCGGAGGAGAAGCGAGCTCGTGCGCGGGACCGTCATCCTGCATGGGAACGCGACTTGTTGAAGGAGAAGGCGGACGGGGGTGCGACGAGGCGCAGGCCCGCGGCCGCCAGCCACCCGCGAGTGCGAGGGTGCGCGGCAAGCACCGCCTCCGCACCGGGGCCTCGCGGACTCCTACGGCGTGTAGAAGACGATCTGTCCCCCCCGGGCTGACGCCACGGTCTGGTCCTGCGCCCGCAGGAACACGACTACGGATGAGACCGACGTTCCGTTCATGTCGAGCCAGGAAACCGACGCCGTCAGGTCCAGTTCTCCCGGCGCGGTAAACGGCACGTCGGCCACGACGTTCCAGTAGGGCCAGTAGTCGATGGGGAGCGCGACGATGGCCCGATCGACCGCCTTCAGCTGGGCGCCCGCGGCGAAGTGGATGTTGAAGGGCTGATTGTAATAGAACACATCGCCCCCGAGGGGCAGATCGACGATGAGCGGAAGCACGGGCACCGCAGGCGACCTGGCGATCGCCCGCTTGCGCCCTTTGGACTCGTACGCGACGGCGCGGACGGTCAGCGCGTCGCCCGGCCCGGCTTTCGCCGGCACCGTCAGGCGCGAGATGCCGGGGCGCGCTTTCCTGGCGAAGGTCTTCCAGCGCCGTCCCCCGTCCAGGGAGTAGGCGAGATCGACTCGCGCGCCCGGCCCGTCGTGCATCCAGGCCACCTCCGCCGGGACGCCCGGCAGCAGGAAGCCGCGGCCACCGACGGTTGCGATCGCCAGCGGAGAGTCGGTCTGCCGCACCTGGATGGCGTGTCCTCCGACGAAGACCCTGCCGATGCGGGCGACGCCGCCCTCGAGCGGGTCGACCGTGAACTGCACCTCGCTTCGCCCCGCCCCGGATCCCGTCGCCACGTGGATCCACGGATCCGTACTTCGCGCGGTCCAACGGCAGGGGTCGTCGGCGAACACGGGCAGGTTGACGGATCCCCCTCCGGCCGAGACGTCTACACCGCGCGGGTCGAGCTGGAAGATGCAGCCAGGCTGCTTGATCGTGTGCGTCTGGTCTCCGATCGAGATCGTGGCCTCTCGGGTGGACTCCGCCTGCCACGGCCCCGCTTCGAACTCGACAGTCACGCCCCCGGAGAGACCCCCCACGATCATGTCGATCGGGGGATTGGTCCTCACCAGCCACTCCGCACCGCTCGAGACCGTCGTCGGACAGGGGCCGACCACCTCGGGAACAAGGCGTGCGCGACCGCCGCTGCGGGCGACGATCGCCCGCTCGGTATCCCGGAGGCGGACGCTGCAGGAAGACAGCACTTCGACGCCGCTCGGCGGTGCTGCGGTCACCTCGCCAGCGTGGTCGCCGCGGTCGACGGCACGCAGCCCGTAGACGTAGAGGCCTGCCTCCGGGGGTGAGTCGACCGCCCACGACTGCGTCGCGTCCACCTCCTGAACGGGCGACAGCTCCTCGCCTACGCGCGCGCGGAGGAGCGTGTGTCGCACCACGTCGGGTTCGGCCGCCGGATCCCACTGCGCAAGGACCGCCGCCCCCGAGAGATCCCGCGCCATGAACTGCCTGGGCGCAGCGGGCGGCCGGTCCTCCACGCGCACCGGCCCGATCGTCGTCGAGGCCCCCCACTCGCCGTCGAGCCCGGCGGCCGCGACGCGATACCAGTACTCCTGCCCCTCGACGACGTCTCCGTCGCGCCAGCGGGGCGTGCCCAGCCAGGCTCCGTCCAGTCGATCCGCGAAGGGCCCGTCGGCGGCTGTCGCCCGCTCGATCCGCCACGCCGCGTCGAGGCCGTTCGGCTCGATCGAGAGCTCGATCGACAGGTCGCCCGCGCGAGCTTCGACGCGCGGGGCAGCCGGCGGCGAGACCTCGGCACCCTCGTCGAGCGTCGCCCGAACCGCGACCGAGGGAGCGCTCTCGCGGCCCTCCCGATCGATGGCGGTGACCGTGTACCAGGCGATCTCCCCCTGGCGGAGGCGGTCGAGGAGGACGGGCTGATTCAGCCGTTCGGCCTGGACGGGCTCGAATGGGCCGTCGGAAGCGTCCGAGCGCCAGGCGCGATAGCCCACGACCGAGGGGTCCGCGCTCGGGACCCACGTCACGAGAACGGACTCGCGCCCCGCGAGGACTCGTGGTGGGCGCGGTGGGTCCGGGGCCGCGTCGATCGGCAGGGCCTCGGCCACGTGGCCTGCGCGGTCTTCGTACCGGCTCGTTGCGAACAGCTCCAGCCGGTGGATCCCGCTGGTAAGGCCGAGTTCGCGCGGCACGCGGGCCCGAAGTTCGCTGCCCTCGAACGCGATGGTTCCGGGGACGAAGCGCCCGTCCACGCGCCAGGCCAGTCCGGCCGGATCCGGACTGGCACCCAGTTCGGTGCGGGCGCGCCCCTGCAGCTCGGGCGTGCGCGTGACGCGCTGGACGCCGGGCTCGGTGACGAACGCGCCCATTGCGCGATCGTGAATCTCGTCGTCCGAGAGCTGAACCGCCCGTCCGCGCCAGGGATCGAGGATCATGTTCGCGCTGCGTCCCAGGATCACGACGGCGTCTCCGGCGCGCACGTCGCAGGGCGGTCCGGCATTCCAGATGTTGGCCCAGCCCTCGCTCGACCACGTGATGACCCACTGCCGATCGACCTCGTCGACCGCGAACCGGCTGCCACCGGCGCTGGCCGGCCACGAATAGACCCTGTGTCCCGGGCCACGGACGATCGTCACCGGCGGCGTGGAAGGCCTGGTCGCGGCTTCCGCCGTGAGCGGCGAGAACAAGGTCGCCTGTCGTCCGAGCGAACTCGAACTCGCGCTGATCGCAAACGGCCGCACGGCCTCTTCCGTCCCGACGCCCAGCGCGCGATGGACCCCGATCTCGTATGCCGGATTCATTCCGTGCGCGCTGGTCTCCTCGAGCGCGAGCGACCAGGCGATCCGCACTCCCTGCTCTTCACCGCCCAGGCCCAGGGACCACCCGTCCCACGGGAGGCCCCAGCCGGAGGCCAACGAGATCCGCTGTCCGTCGGCCAGAACCACGACGGCGGCCGGCAGCCTCGGGCCGGGGGCGAAACGCAGCGCGTCGCCCCGCGCGAACGGTTCATTGGGGAGCGCCTGGTCCCAGGCATCCGAACCCGCATGGCGCACGAGCAGCGTGCCTGTCGACTCGTACAGCCAGGCGTAGGGAATGGTCGCGCGCCGCGGTCCCCAGGCTGGGGTCTCGCTGGCGCGGAAAGTCACGTCGGCTGCCAGCCCGCCGCGGGGAACGCCGGCGGGCACCGGGTCCGTTCCGTCGACGAACGCGTCGGTGGGTACGAACGCGCGGAAGCTGGCCAGTCCCGCGGTGTCCGTCACTTCGTAGGCCGGGTCGAACCGCAGCACATCGGATTCCGGGCGAACGGTCACAGCACTCGCCGGGACCAGGTGCTGCACGCGGACGCGCGCGCCGTCCCCGTCCAGCAGCTCGATGTCCTTCACGGCGACCGTGAACGGTTGGTCCGGGAGCAGGGGCAGCGGGTCTCCCTCCGGGGTCTCCGGCGGGAGGATGATCCGGCGTCGATGGAGCTCGACGAGCGCCTCGAAGTCCGCGGACTCGGGCCCCGCCTCGGTCTCGGCGGTCACCCGCCCGGTGAGGTGCAGGTCCAGCATGGGGCGCCTGAGTGCATCGAGCTCGACGACCACCCGGTACGTGGTGCGGGTGGTCTCGCTCGACACGACTTCGCCGGGGACGAGGCCGTCACGCTCGGCGACCTCGAGCGAGAGCTGGCGCGGCGCGCTCCCCGAGGGGTGTCGATAGGACGCGCGCAGTTCCAGAACCACGCGCCCCTCGCCCTGCCAGGCCGCCCCGGGCACGCCTCGAACCGAGCCCGCGCCGGCCAACTCGGCTCCGGGGACCTCGATCGCGAGTGCGAGGCGGCCGTTCGAGAGCGGCACATCGACCGCAGCGGACAGGGGCGGGCAAAGCAGGAACAGAAGAGAGAACAGGACGGCGGGCCAGGCGGTCCTGCGCATGGGGGCCTCCACCAGGGAAATATACCGCATCCCGGACCCTCGCCTCGGCGCGGCCGCTGCGAAGCCCCCTACCCCGCCGCGACCTTCCGCCGCGACCTCTCCATCCGCTCCCGCACCCGCTCCGCCACGTCCTCGGGCACCGGGCCGTCGTGCATCACGGCGCGGTCCAGGTCGATCACGAAGAGCGCGTCCTCGGAGCGCAGGATGTTCCCCAGGTTCAGGTCGCGGTGCTCGAGGCCGCGCTCGAGCAGCAGTTCGCCGAAGCGCCGGGCCTCGTCCCACAGCGCCGCACGCCGCGCGGGGTCGCGCTCTTCGGCCATCAGGCGCGCCATGTCGGTCGCGTCCTTCAGGAAGGCGCTCATCCCCCAGGCCTTCCAGCCGGGCCGGACAGGGAGCAGCACGACCCCGAGCGGTCGCGCGGTCGGGACGCCTGCAGCCGCGGCGCGCCGGCCCGTCTCGAGTTCCGCGAGGAAGCGCTCGCAGTCGAAGTAGCGCTCGCGGTTGAAACTGGCCACGACGCCGCCGCGCAGGTACTGCTTGACCAGCAGCGCGGGCCCGCCGGGGATCGGCACGACCGCCCGCGGCCCGCGCCCCGTGCCCGGCCCCTCGGGCCGCGGCGCGAGCCGCTCCCACGGCCGGCCCAGGCCGGCGGCGAGGATCGCGTCGGCCAGCGCGGCGTCGAGCACGCAGGTCGCGTCCCCCTCCTGACGGACGACGAACCCGGGGGGAGCGGCGATCACGGGCGCGGCCCCGCGCCAGCGTGGGCCTCCCGCGGATCGCCCCCGCCGCGCGACAGCTCCCACAGCCGCGCGTACTTCATGAAGACCGTCATCGCGGTGAAGCAGGCCAGCACCAGCCCCGGGCCGCCATCCAGGAAGCCCCGCTTGAGCAGGTAGGCCCGCAGGAACCGCGCCACCGGCCGGGTGAGCACCGTCAGCGCGCCGGCGCGGCGGCCACGGCGGTGCGCCTCGCGCGCGCCGGCCTCGGCCCAGCGCCAGGCCTTGGGCACGTACTGCGGGAAGGAGCGGAAGGTGTCGTGCAGCAGCGGGGCGGACAGCGCCGGCAGCGGCCCCGGCAGGTCGATCTCCTCGTGGACCAGCCGGTCGTCGTAGCGCGCCGTGTCGCGCGCGATCAGCCGGATCACGCGGTCGGTTCCCCAGCCGCCGTGCTTCATCACGCGCCCCAGGAAACGGTTCTCGCGCGGGATCCAGCTGCCCGGCGCGGCCGGGCCGCCGGCCGCGAACAGCGCCCGCAGCTCGTCCGCCAGCGCGGGCGAGACCTGCTCGTCGGCGTCGAGGATCAGGACCCACGGGTGGCGGCACTGCGGGATCGCCCAGTTCTTCTGGCGGGCCGGCGACTCGTAGGGGTGCTCGAGGATCCGCGCCCCGTGCCCCAGGGCGATCGCCAGCGTGCGGTCGGTCGAGCCGGAGTCGACGACCAGCAGCTCGCCCGCCAGCCCGGCGACCGAGGCCAGGCAGGCCCCGATCGTCGCCTCCTCGTCGCGGGTCGTGACGAGCACGGAGAGCGGCAGCGGCGGGGCGCCGCTCACTTCGCCTCGCTCCCCTTCGGCGCGCGCGGCTCCACCAGCCAGGCCACGCCGATGCTCAGCAGGTAGAGCCCGATCATCGGCAGCGCGAAGATCGTCATCGTCATGATGTCGGGGGTCGGGGTCAGGATTGCGGCCACGACGAAGATCACGAAGATCGCCTTGTCGAGCTGCTTCCAGAGGCCGCGCGCGCTGACGATCCCGAAGCGCGCCAGCGCCAGCGCCAGGAGCGGCATCTCGAAGACCGCGCCGAGCCCGAGCAGCAGCTTGCTGGCGAACGAGAAGGCGCTGTCGACCGTGATGTGGCTCTGGAAGCCCTCGCCCTGCTCGGCCAGGAACTTGGCGGCCGCCGGGACCGCGACGTAGTAGGAGAAGGCGGCGCCGGCCGCGAAGAGCAGGCTGCCGGCGCTGATCACCGGCACGATCCAGCGCCGCTCGCGCGGGTAGAGCCCGGGCGCGACGAAGGACCAGGCCTGGTAGAGGATCATCGGCAGCGCGAGGAAGATCCCGCCGAGCAGCGCCGCCTTCATCTTGTTCATGAAGGCCTCGGCCGGGCGGATCACGCTGAGCTGCCCCATCGACTGGGTGATCGGGTCGAGCAGGAAGGCGAGCAGCCGGTCCGAGAAGATCCAGGCCACGAGGAAGCCGACCAGGACCGCGAGGGCGGCCCAGGTGAGGCGGCGGCGCAGCTCGTCGAGGTGCTCGAGGAACCCCATCTTCGCGCCGGACTCCCCGGCCTCGAGCTGCGGGTCCCCCGCGGCGGGGGCGGTCACGGCGTGCCTGCCGGGCCCGGTCCGCCGGGCGCGGCCGGACCGGGCGCCGCGGAATCGGTCGCGGCCGGTTCGGTCGCGGCCGGTTCCGTCCCGGCCGCCCCGGCCGGAGGCGCATTCGGGGCCACCGGTGCGCCCGGGTCGCCCTCCGCGGCCTCCGGCGAGGCGCCGGCGGGCGGCCCGCCGGGAGGAAGGTCGCGGCGCCGGTTCGGGTCGACGTACGGAGGCGGCCCGAAGCCGGCCAGCTCGCGCGCGATCGCGGTCGCGTCGCGCTGGATCCCCTTGACCTCGCCGATCGCCCCCTTGACGTCCTCCAGCGCCACTTCGCGCTCGAGGGTCCCCTGCATGTCGCGCATCGCGTGCCGCATCTGGGCCACGAAGCCGCCGAGCTGCTTGCCGATCTGAGGCAGCCGCCGCGGCCCGAAGATGAGCAGCGCGAGGATCAGCAGGAAGAACAGCTCGGGGCCGCCGATGTCGAACATGGCGGGCGCATCGTAGCGGCGCCCCCCGGGCGGGTCAACACAACGGCTCCCCGGCCCCGCGGCCGCAAGCCCTTGACTCCCCGGCCCTTGCAGCCCCGATCGAGGCCGCTGCGGGGGCGCCGCGGACCGTCCGGAGGGTTCGGTTGGGGCGGATTCCGGCCCCACCCTATACTTCCGGCATGAAGCCCTCCCGCCCCCTGCTGGTTGCCCTGCTCCTCGTGGCGCTCTTCGCGGCCTCGGCGATCGTCGTCGTGACCCGGGCCGCCGCCCCGGCCGGCCCGGCCCTGGGGAAGATGGGGACCTACGCCGAGATCCTGGCCCTGATCGAGCAGCGCGCCGTCCCCGAGCCGGACATGAAGCGCGTGATCTACGCCAGCATCGGCGGGATGCTCGACGCGCTCGACCCGCACACGAACTTCCTCGACGACGACAACTACCGCGAGATGCGCGAGGAGCAGAAGGGCTTCTTCTACGGCCTCGGGATCCAGATCAACAAGCGCGGCCGCTACCAGCCGCTGCGGGTCGTGGCGCCGATGGCCGGCACGCCCGCCGACCGGATGGGGATCCGCGGCGGCGACGTGATCGTCCACATCCGGGACGAGCGGGCCGGGGCCGACGTCGACACGCTGGGCCTGACGATCCAGGAGGCGGTGAAGTACCTGCGCGGCCCGCGCGGCTCGGAGGTCGAGATCACCGTCGAGCGGCCGGGGGTGGAACAGCCGCTGGTCTTCAAGATCCAGCGCGACGCGGTCCGGACCACCGCCGTCTCGCAGGCCTACATGGTCCGGCCCGAGACCGGGTACATCAAGATCACGAACTTCGTCGAGAGCACGACGCCGGAGCTGGACGCCGCGCTCGAGAGCCTGCGAAAGCAGGGGGCGAAGCGGCTGGTGCTCGACCTGTCGGGCAACCCCGGCGGCCTGCTCGACCAGGCGATCGGCGTGACCAGCCGCTTCCTGCCGGCCGGCTCGCTCGTGGTCTACACCGAGGGCCGGATGGCCGGCTCGCGGCAGGACTACTTCTCGGCCAAGGACGTCCAGCACGTCGACTGGCCGGTGGTGGTGATGGTCGACCGCGAGTCGGCCTCGGCGTCGGAGATCGTCTCCGGCGCGCTGCAGGACCACGACCGCGGGATCGTCGTCGGCGAGACGACCTTCGGCAAGGGACTGGTCCAGTCGGTCTACCCGCTGTCCGAGAACACGGGCCTGGCCCTGACGACGCAGAAGTACTACACGCCGGTCGGGCGCAGCATCCAGCGCCCCTACGCCGGCGAGGACTCGTACTACCTCGAGTGGCGCGAGCGCGACGCGGTCCCGAAGCCGAAGGACGACGCCCCGGTCTTCAGGACCGACACCGGGCGGACCGTCTACGGCGGCGGCGGGATCACTCCCGACGTCCCCGTGCAGATCCCGGAGTACCCCGAGGTCGTGGTCCAGCTGCTCCGGACCTCGGCCTTCCCGCGCTTCGTGACCGCGCTGTCGGCCGAGGACCGCAAGAAGTACGCCGCCAACCCGGCCTCGATCCTGCCGCCGTTCACGACCTTCGTGCTGGCCGACCTGCCCGAGCTCAAGGCCGAGGAGATCGCGGCGGCGAAGGACGACGTCCTGCTGCAGCTGCGCGGCGAGCTGGCGCTGCTCGACGGCGGGCTCTCGGCGCGCGAGCGCGTGCTGCTCGAGAAGAACCCGGTGCTGGAGCAGGCACTGGCCGCGTTCCCCGAGGCCGAGAAGCTGCAGAGCCTGCGCCGCGCCGTGCCCGAGACCCGCACGGCGGAGGCGCTGGGGAAGCCCTCTCAGACCAGGTAGGCCAGCGCGAACCCGACCTGGGCGGTCATCATCATCAGGTACATGTGGGTCCACGACGGGTGGTTCTCCGTCGTCGCCAGCGCCTCGGGATCGCGCAGGATCAGCCAGACCGTGTAGATCCCCCAGCTGGTCAGGAGCAGGCCCAGCGCGTCGAGCGCCCAGCGGTTGCCGGTCAGGATCGCGTGGTGTCCCGCGGGGTCGAACGGGTCGGGCAGCATCGTGCCGAGCGGGATCAGCAGCCAGGGCAGGATGAACGACGGCGCCATCATGTACGCCGCCTTCTTCACCCCGTAGCGGATCGGCAGGGTGTAACAGCCGCCGGCCTCGTCCCCCTTCATGTCCGAGAAGTCCTTGGTCGAGGCCGCACCGACCAGGAACAGCGCGAAGACCGCGCCGATGTACCAGGCCTCGAGCGCCCAGACCGGGCCGATCATGCTCCACCCGGCGACCTTGAGCAGCATCCCGCGCGGGACCGCGATCGTCACGTTGGCGCCGATCGCGTGCTTCTTGGTCCGGCCCAGCGCCGGGGCCGAGTAGACGAAGGTGAAGATCATCCCCAGCACGTAGATCACGAACACGGCGTGCCAGAGCGTGAGTGCGCCGAGCCAGCCGCCGGCCCCGGCGAGCGACGCGCGGACGCCGTCCGGCACGGTGAGCCGCTCCACCAGGGTGTGCGCGGGGTAGATCACGACCAGCCAGGTCGGCAGCACGGCCGCGAGGTAGAGCGCGATCGAGTAGTTCCAGGCGGCGCGCATCGAGATCTTCCCCGACGGCAGCATCCGCTCCGGCTTGTTGACCTGGTCGATCGGCAGGTCGTAGTACTGGTTGATCACGTTGCTGGCGGCGTTGAGCAGCGCGGCGCAGGCCGAGCCGAGCACGACGTTGAAGATCACGGCGGCGGTCACGGCGCGCGTGGGGTCGGGGTTCCAGTACGAGCCCCAGGCGCAGATCGCGCCCGAGATCACGCCCAGCAGCGGCGGGAGCAGCGTGAACGGGCGGGTGAAGTCGACGTAGCGCCGGATCGTCTCGGTGGTCACGGGAAGTCCTTCGGAAGGGCCGGGCTCAGCGGACGAGCCAGGCGATCAGGATGGCCGCCAGCCCGCCGGCGAGCGTGTTGAGGAAGTTCTGGGCCTCGTTGTTGATCAGGCTGGCCTGCTCGAGCACGGCCCCGAGGTAGCTCTCGAGCGTGGTCCCGGCGAAGGCCGCAGCGACGACGATCGCGACGCCCGCGCCGTCGATCAGCCCCAGCCCCCAGCCGAGCAGGCCCAGCAGCAGCGAACCGGCGATCCCGGCCAGCGTCCCCTCCAGGCTGACCGCACCGTCGGTGCCGCGCGGAACCGGCCGGAAGGTGGTGATCAGGAAGGTGCGGCGCCCGAAGGCCTGGCCGATCTCCGAGCCCAGCGTGTCCGAGACCGCGGTCGCGAGCGCGGCGACGAAGGCCAGCCGGAACAGCCCGTTCCCCTGCGCCGCGCCGAGGGCCAGCGCCGCGAACAGCGCCGGGGCCCCGGTGTTCGCCCAGGCGTGGGCCGCACCGCGGCGCCCCCCCTTCTCCTGCGCCGTCCCCTCCTTCGCCTTGGTCCGGTAGCCGAGCTTCGTCGCGGCCGAGCCGAGCACGAAGAAGGCCAGCAGGATCGCGAATCCCGGCGCGCCCAGGCAGAGCCAGATCGAGGAACCCAGCAGCACGCCGTGCGCGACCCCGGAGAGGTCGACGGTCCTCAGCGCGTAGGCCAGCCCGGCCGCAGCGAGGTTGAGGCCGAGCGCCCAGGGGAGGCGGGCCAGCAGCAGGTCCTGCTGCGCGACGACCCGCGAGAGGTCGATCAGCTGGACCGCGTAGAGCAGGCCGCCCGCGGCCAGCGGCACGAGCAGGTTGTCGTTGATCCCGGTGTCGAGGCTCTCCAGCACCGCCAGCACCAGGCCGACGGCGAGGAACTTGAGCGCGATCGCGGGGGTGATGACCCAGCCGCCGGTCCAGGCGAACAGCGCCAGCGCCATCGGCACGCCGGCGACGACGAAGCCGGTGAAGCCGGCCCAGGTCTTCTGCGCGTTCCAGGGGAGCGGCCCGCTGGCCCGTCCGAACGCCAGGCCGGCGATCGTCGCCAGGCCGTCGCCGAACGCGAGAAAGGCCCAGGCTGCGGCCACCAGGTCGAGCCGGTTCGGGAAGGCCAGGATCAGGACCAGCACCGAGGCCGCGTAGAGCACGATCCCGACGTCGAGCCCGCGCTCCTTCGCCTCGCCGCGGAAGAAGCGCTTGCGCCCGACGCGCGGCATCACGAGCAGGTTGTTGAGCAGCGCGACGAGCGCGCAGAGCACGGCCTGCCACCAGGTCAGGTAGCGCAGCAGGAAGGCGAAGCCCCCCATCGCGATGTGCAGCAGCTTGCGCGACAGGTCGCCGCGGAGGCCGCTCATTGCTTCACCCGCGCCGCGCCGGAGTCGATCAGCCAGCGCACCATCGCCGCCAGCCCTTCCCGCGCCGGAGTCACCGTGTAGCCCAGCTCGCGCTCGGCGCGGGCCGAGCTGAAGGCCCACTCGTGGCGGTAGATCTCGACCTCCCCGTCGGTCATCATCGGCTCGATCCCGGTCAGCGGGGCCTGCCAGCGCAGGACCCGCCCGAGCAGCGAGGCCACGCCGTACGGGATCGCGCGCGCCGGCGGCCTGACGCCTCCGGCCTCGGCCATGATCTCGAGCGCCTGCCTCACCGTGACGTTGTCGCCGCCGAGGACGTAGCGCGACCCGGCCGGCGCCCGGTCCAGCGCGAGCAGGAAGCCGCGGGCGACGTCGTCGACCTGCGCCAGGCACTGGCGGCGGTCGCCCGGCCCGACCGTGCCCGGCAGTTTCCCCGCGAGCAGGTCGCGCGCCACCCCCGCCAGGATGTTGCCGTCGGTCAGCCGCCCGGGCCCGTAGACCACCCCCGGGTAGACGACGACCAGGTTCTCGCCGCGGGCCTGCCGCTCGCGCGCGCGGCGGTCGGCGGCCAGCTTGGTCCGTTCGTAGTCGTTGCGCGGGGCCCCGTCGTGGACGTTGTCCTCGTCGCCGATCCGGCCGTCGGTGGGCCCGAGGGCGATGAACGAC
>CAYZDB010000063.1:0-10797 GCA_964476985.1 uncultured Acidobacteriota bacterium
GCTCGACGCGCACCGGGCCGTTGCTCCCGACCTGGACCAGATCCCCGGCGACGAGCCCGTGCCCGTCCGAGACGTAGCGCGCGTCGGCGACGGCGAGGAAGCGGCTGCCGTCCCCGTCGCCGAGCGCCGTCGTGAGCGGCGCGCCGCGGTCGATGCAGGGGCTGATGCTCCGCAGGCGGAAGTCGCCCGCCGCGGGATCGATCGGCAGCGGGGCCAGCGTGATCGAGCGGCCGTCCTGGCCGGTCGCGGCGCGGTAGGCGTCGAAGCTCGCGGGGGGCGACCCGGTCGGGTCCAGCAGCACCTGCAGCCCGCCGAGGCGCGGGGTGAAGTAGTCGTTGTCGTCCAGAACGGCCGGCGCGCCCTGCACCAGCAGATCCGTCTCTGGGTTCCCCGCCTGGCTCTCGGAGGCGATGTTGTTCCGGAACGCGATGCCGGTGGTCGCCAGCGAAGGCGTCGAGTCGTAGCCGAAGTTGAGCGACGAGTAGGGGGTGCCGACCACCCGGGTGTGGCCGTTGCGGTGCAGCGTGTTGTGGACCAGCACCACGTCCGAGCCGCCCTGCGCCGTCGGCCCGACCCAGATCGCCCCGCTCGAGGACGGGGTGACGTAGCTGAAGACGTTCTCGTGGATCACGTTGTGGCGGACCAGCACGCGGTCGGAGCCGGTGACCCGCAGCCCGGTCGGGTTGCGGTCCAGGACGTTGCGCTGCACGACGACGTCGTCCGCGTCGTCGATCCAGATCCCGGTCTCCGCCCCGTAGCCGCGCCCGTTGCCCCAGCAGTGGTTGTCCTCGACGACGACACGGGCCAGCGGGATCGGATCGGCCGCCTCGCCTTCGATCTGGATCCCGGTCGCGGCGTTGTCGTGGCAGTCGTTCGCCCGGACCACGACGTCGGTCGTGCGGGTGATCAGGATCCCCTGCCGCAGCGAGCGGGCGATCTCGTTCCCCTCGATCGTGATCCCGCGGTTCGGCGTGAGGGGATCGCTGGAGCTGAACACGACGTGGTCGCCGGTGTCGGTGGCGGCGGAGGCGGGGTGGAGGCGCCCCTCGTCGATCCGGTTCCCCGCGATCAGGACTCGCTCGTTCTCGTCCCAGAACTCGATCCCGTACTGGTTGCGCCGCATCGTGCAGTTCGTGATCTCGACGTCGGTCGCGCCGCCGGCGACCTCGATCGCCATGTAGAAGCCGGTGAAGGTGCAGCGGTCGACGACGAGGTGGCTCTTCGCCCCGGTCGACTCGTCCGAGAGGAAGCCGTAGCTGACGGCGCGGTCGGCGATCTCCGCGCCGTCGAAAGCGAGCCCCGAGAGCCGGAGGTACTCGATCCGGCGGTCGGCGGGGAGCCGGAACGGGAAGCGGGTCGGGCGGAGGATCACCTCGCCGTTGCCGAAGGCCTCGTACGTGATCCAGGCGTCGGGCTCGCCCGAGTTCAGCGGGATCACCTCTTCCGCGTAGACGCCGGCCATGATCCGCACGGTGTCCCCGGCGACCATCGTGTTCGCGGCCTTCCGGATCGTCCGCCAGGCGGTCCCCGGCGTGGTCCCGGGGTTCGAGTCCTTGCCCCACGCGTTGTTGACGAAGTAGGTCGTCCCCGCGTGGGCGAGGCCCGCTTGCGCGGCGAGGCCGAGAAGCAGCAGGCCGACGAGCCCAAGCGACTGCATTCTTCCGCGAGCGGGTCCCATGGCGAGCAACGCCCCGGCCGGAAGTGTACGCCGCTTCGCGCGGGCGGGACGCGCGATTCAGCCGGCCGCCCCCTCCTCGAACCCCGCGAACCATCCCCGCGTCCGATTGCAGGCGGTGCAGACCGAGAGCATCACCGGGACCTCGACCAGCACGCCGACGACGGTCGCCAGCGCCGCGCCCGACTCGGGTCCGTAGAGCGTGATCGCCGTGGCCACCGCCAGCTCGAAGAAGTTGCTGGCGCCGATCAGCGCGCCCGGGGCGGCCACCGCGTGCGGCACGCGGAGCAGCCACATCAGGCCGTAGGCCAGACCGGAGTTCAGGTAGACCTGGATCAGGATCGGGATCGCGATCAGCACGACGTGGAGAAAGCGCCCGGTCAGGTTGTCGGCCTGGAAGGCGAAGATCAGGACCAGCGTCGCCAGCAGCGCCAGCACCGTCACCGGGTGGAAGAAGGCCAGGTACTTCTGCTCGAACCACTCCGGGCCCTTGGCCCGCAGCAGGATCGCGCGGCTGAGACTCCCCAGGGCCAGCGGGATCACGATGAAGATCACCACGCTGTAGAGCAGCACGCGGAACGGCACCGTCAGGCTGCTCGCCCCGGTCACCAGCAGCGTCACGACCGGCGCGAACGCGAACAGCATGATCAGGTCGTTGACCGAGACCTGGACCAGCGTGTAGGCCGGGTCGCCGCGGGTCAGGTAGGACCAGACGAAGACCATCGCCGTGCACGGGGCCGCGGCCAGGATGATCACGCCGGCGATGTACTGGTCCGCCTCGGCGGGCGCGATCCAGGGAGCGAACAGGATCTTGAAGAACAACCAGCCCAGGAGCGCCATCGAGAACGGTTTGACCAACCAGTTGACGACCAGCGTGACCAGCAGGCCGCGCGGGCGCTTGCCGACGCCGAGGATGCTCGTGAAGTCGACCTTGAGCATCATCGGGTAGATCATCAGCCAGATCAGCACGGCGATCGCGAGGTTGATCTGGCTCCCCTCGCCGAACTCCAGCCGGCGGACCGCGTCGGTCAGCCCCGGGAAGAGCTTGCCGAGCGCGACGCCGAGCACCATGCAGAGCGCCACCCAGAGCGAGAGATAGCGCTCGAAGACGCCGAGCCGCCGTTTGTCCGTGCGATCCGCGCCTGCCGCCGCCATCGGGTCCTCCACCGGCCGCTATCCGCGGCCTGCGGCTGTTGCCAGCCAGCCCGTGATCTCCGCCTCGGTCGGGACGCGCCCCGAGCAGACCAGTTCGCCGTCGACGACCAGTCCCGGGGTCGCGAGGATCCGGTACTGCACGATCGCCCCCATCCCGGTCACCTTCTCCACCGCGGCGTCGACGCCGAGGCCGGCAGCGGCCCGCGTCACCGACTCGGCCAGGCGCGTGCAGTTGGGGCAGCCCGGGCCGAGCACCTTGACCTGGATCATCGCGCACCCTCCGTCACGATCTCGATCGTCGGCTCGACGATCAGTTCTGCCGTGATCGAGTTGGCCACCAGGCTGTACTTCTGCGCCCCGTCGAGCGCGCGCTGCGTCCGCGCCCGGACCGCCGCCGGATCCTCGGCGCCGGCCGCGATCCGGATCCGCGGCGCGAGCCGGACCTGGGTGAAGGTCTCGGTCCGGTCGAGATCGATCCGCTTGGTCCCCTCGCCGCGGCACTCGTACGCCAGGAGCTGCAGCTTGTAGCGCTCGGCGGCCCACACGAACATCAGCATCACGCAGGTGTTGACCGCCGCGACGAAGGCGTCCTCGGGCGTCAGCACGCCGGGGTGGCCGTGGGCGTCGGGAGGCGCGGAGAAGGCCATCTCCGGGCCGTTCCCCAGCGCCACCCGCCCCAGGTGCTCCCCGGTCCAGGTGACGTCGGCGCGGTAGGTCGCGGTGCGGCTCATGGCTCGGCGGACGGCAGCGTGGCGGCGAAGCGTCGCGCGCGCGGGGCCTTCAGCAGCGCGTCGACCAGCTCGACCGCGCACTGCGCGGTGGCCTCGACCGCCAGCCGGCCGGCCTCGTTGAGCTGCCGCCGCCCCTCGATCGGCCCCAGCCCGCAGCCCGCCGCCAGCTCGCTGACCACGATCGACGCGGCCGGCGGCGCCGAGTAGGTCGCCGTCCCTTCCGCGGCGCAGCGCTTCTCGCAGCCGTCGATCGTGACCGTCGGGTAGACCCGCGCGAAGGCCCGGTCCCCTTCGCCCCCCGCCAGGAACAGCGGCAGGCAGATCGTCACCGTGTCTTCGGGTCGCAGCTCGTGCAGCACGCGCAGCGCCGCGAGGCGCGTCACGGTCCCCTCGGCGATCTCCTCGCCCGAGCAGGCGACGATCCCGACCTTGCGCCGCGGCAGCTCAGGCATCGCGCTCCTCCCCGCCGGCGTGCTCGTCGACGATCGCGGCAACCTCTTCGGCCAGCGCCCGCGCCAGCTGCCGCCCGGCCTCGTTCAGCTCGGCGATCCCCTCCGGCTTCAGCTTGGGATGCCGGCGGAAGGTGTCGATCACCGCCAGCTCGCGCACCCGGCGCGCGCCGCTGGCCTTCGCCATCTTCGCCGCGCAGGCCAGCTTGCAGCCGTCGATCGTCACGACCGGGTGGCGGGCCACCGCCTCGCGCGCGTCGTCGTCCCCCAGCACCAGCCGCGAGAGCGCGATCAGCCGCGCGCCGGCGGGGCGCAGCGTGTCGACGACCTCGTAGGCCGCCTCGCGGCTGACCGAGCCGAACGGCTTGCCGATCCCGCTGCACGGGATGATCACGGTCTCGCGGCCCGTTGCGCTCATCGCCGGCCGATCTCCTCTTCCGCGCGCCGCACCATCAGCTCGAAGTAGGCCGGCGGGTCGAGCAGCGGCGGGACTCCGGCGGCCGCGGGATCGACGGTCACGCGCGCCAGCCAGCCCGCGCCGTAGGGGTCCTGGTTGATCCGCTCGGGGGCCAGCACCAGTTCCGGGTTGACCTCGACGATCGTCCCGGCGACCGGGCTGGCCAGCTCGGTCACGATCTTGATCGTCTCGTACGAGACGAACGGGTCGCCCGGCGCGAGGTGCGTGCCGACCGGCCGCACGGTGGCGAAGGTCACGTCGCCGCTGCTCTGCTGCAGGAAGTCGCTGACGCCGAGCCGGACCGAGCCGTCGCCTTCGGCCCGCGACCAGACCCCTTCGGCGGTGTAGGCCCGGTCGCGCGCCACGCGCAGGATGAACTTATCGATCCTGGCTTCGAGGTAATCCGGGCGATCAGTCATCCTTACGGGTCTCCGGGCGACGCGCCGAGGGGATCATCGTACAATATTTCGGGAATTGGAGAAATGATGCCGGCCTCGATCCCCGCCACCGCGGCGCAGCTCAAGGTCCTGGGCCACCCGGTCCGGCTGCGGCTGCTGGCGGCGCTCGCGGCGGGCGAGTTGTGCGTCTGCCAGCTCACCGCGCTGCTCGACCTGGCAACCTCCACCGCCTCCGAGCACCTGGCCGAGTTGCGCTCGGCCGGCCTCGTCACCGAGCGCAAGGAGGGGCGGTGGGTCCACTACCGCCTGGTCGATCCGGCCGCGCGCCCGAGCTGGATGGACGAGGTGCTGGCCCCGCTCGCGCGCGACCCGCAGGTCGCCGAGGACCGCCGCCGCCTGCGGGCGCTGCGCGCGATCCCGCTCGAGGAGTTCTGCCGCGCCGATCGCGACCTGGGCCGCCTGGGGATCGTGAAGCCCGCACGCCGCACGCCGCGCTCCGCCGCGGCCAGGAGAGTCACCCGATGAAGCGACGCCCTCCGCTCGCGCCCGCGCCGGCTGCCCTCGCGCTGGGCCTGGCCCTCGCCCTGCTGCTCCCCACGCTGGCCGGCTTCGCCAGCCTCGCCACCCTCCCAGCCCTCGCCGCCGAACTGGCGCCGGCGGGCGGGCGCCAGGTCGTGGCCTACTACTTCCACGGCAAGCTGCGCTGCAAGACCTGCGTCGGGATGGAGGGGATGGCGACCGAGGTCCTCAAGACCGATTTCCCTGCCCAGCTCAAGGACAAGACGATCGAGTGGCGCGTCGTCAACTACGACGACTCGGCCAACGAGCACTTCATCAAGGACTACCAGCTCGTCGGCCCGGCGCTCGTGCTGGTCGAGCTGTCGGGCGGGAAGCAGGTCCGTTACCGCAACCTCGACAAGATCTGGCAGCTCGCGCACGAGGAGGACGAGTTCAAGCAGTACGTCCGCACGCAGCTCGCCGCCTTCCTGAAGCAAGGCTGAGCGGTGCGGGGGTCCGCGTGACCGAGCTGCTGGCCGGCGCCGCGACGGCGCTCTGGCTGGGGATCCTGACCTCGATCAGCCCCTGCCCGCTGGCGACCAACATCGCGGCGGTGTCGTACGTCGGGACGCAGGTCGATCGGCCGCGGCGCGTTCTCTGGTCGGCGCTCCTGTATGCGCTCGGGCGCGCCGTGGCGTACGTCGCGGTCGGCGGGCTGCTGGTGCTGGGCCTGCTCTCGGCACCGGCGCTGTCGCACGGGCTGCAGCGCTGGATGGGCGCGGCGCTGGGACCGCTGCTGATCGTCACCGGGCTCGTGCTGCTGGGCGCGATCCGGCTTCCCCTGGTCGGCCGCGGCGTCTCGCCCGCGCTGCAGCGCCGGGTCGACCGGCTGGGCCTCCCGGGGGCCGTGCTCCTGGGCTTCGTCTTCGCGCTCAGCTTCTGCCCGATCTCGGCGGCGCTCTTCTTCGGCAGCCTGCTGCCGCTGGCGCTCGAATCGCGCTCCGCGATCCTGCTGCCGTCGGCTTACGGCGTCGGGACGGCCGTTCCGGTGCTGGGCCTCGCGGTCCCGCTGGGGCTGGGGGCGAGTTGGATCGGGACCGCCTTCGACCGCGTGGCGCAGTTCGGGCGCTGGGGGCGCTGGCTGACGGCCGCCGTCTTCCTGGGCGTCGGCGCGTGGTTTACCGCGCGCGCGACCCTGGGACTGTTCTAGCGCGCCGCGTGGCCCGGGCACGCCGGGCGCCAATGGGTTATCATTTTCTTTTGGCGTCCGCTGAGGCGGCCGGCAGGGCATCACGAACCAGTTAGCCGGTCGCGAGAGACCTCTCGCGGGCGCATCCCAGGAAGGACGGAGCCCATGTCCAAGACCTCCTCTTCGAGCTTCGCCGTCAGCGAGCGGGTGATCCACCCGATCTACGGCACCGGGACGATCGCGGACCTGACCGCGACCTACACCATCATCGACTTCGACAAGGGCGGACGGAAGAAGTTCGTCACCAGCATGGTCCAGCTCGAAGCGACCTCGGTCGAGGCCCCGGTCAAGCCAGCCTCCCGGTCCCGCGCCAAGAAGGCCAAGACCTCCAAGTAGCCGCCCCGCGTCAGCGCGGGGCCGGTTTCGCCAGGCGGCCCAGCTGCTCGGGCGTCAGCGGGCTGCACCAGCCGGAGTAGTTCACCAGCGGCGCGGGTGGGTCGGTCAGCGGGACCCACTTCCCGTCCGCGCGGTCGAGCCAGGCGATGTCCCACTTCACCCCGTCGACCACCGGGATCACTCCTTTCGCCCCCGTCACCGCGCCGTTCTCCCACCAGAAGGCGCGGACCCGTCCGGCTGCGGCCTCGCGCACCAGCGGCGCGGCGAGGCAGGACTCGCAGGGGCGCCCGGGCTTCATCACCGAGTGCGAGAACCAGGGCGCGAAGGTGATCATCGTCCGCCCGCTGTAAACGTAGCTGAGGAAGTTCCCCAGCGTGACCTTCCCGCGGCGGTTGACCAGGAAGTACATCCCGTCCAGCAGCACCGACTCGTCGCGGTTCTCCTGGAGTCGCGTGTCGACGTGGCAGTTGACGCAGGTCCAGTACTCGTGGGTATGGCAGGCGGTGCAGTCGAGCTTGCCGGCGTGCACGGTGTGGCTGCGGCTGGGCGGCGGCGCCGGGTGGCAGCTCTCGCAGCGCGCCGTGACGGCCCCGTCCTGCAGGCAGGAGTCGTAGCGAACCCCGTCCCCGTGCAGGTCGCGCGCCCCGTGGCAGGAGGTGCAGGTCATCCCGCGCGCGGCGTGGACGTCCTGGGTCTTGTTCTCCGGGTCGACCGCGTGGCAGCGCGGGCAGGCCTGCTCGGCACGGGCCGCCGTGGCCGCGTAGGTCGCCTGGCCGGCGGACTCGACGCGGTGGCAGACGTCGCAGCTCTTCACGTGGCACTTCGCCTTCATGCATCCCATCTGGTCGACGGTGAGTCCCGTCAACCGCTCGAGGCCGCCCTGCTCCTTGGCGTACCAGTACGCGATGCCGCGGTTGGTAAAGTGCAGGCTCTTCTCGTAGAAGTTCGCACCGGCGGTCAGCGCCGGCGCGGGCAGCGTGCCGAGGAACTCGAGCACGGCGGCGTCGAACTCTCCGGGCTTCTCCATGTTCACCGCGTGGCCGGCCCCGGGGATCACGACCTGGCGCGTGCGCGGCACCTGCTTCTCGATCAGCGCCGCGATCTCGTGGATCCCGGCCGCGTCCAGCGCGCCGAGGACCAGCAGGACCGGGGCCTGGATCTCGCGCAGCCGCCCGATCGCCGGCGGATCCAGCCGCAGCATCGGCCCGCTCCCCTCGAACTTTGCGACGGAGTTCCGCGCCATCGCGCCGACCTTCTCGCGCACCGCCGGATCGACCTGCTTCGGGGTGCGCTTCGGCCCGTCGGTCCAGGCGCGCTGGTAGGCCTCGACGAACGCCGCGGCGTCGCCCTCGTGCGCCGCCTTTTCCTGCTGCCGCTCCGCGGCCAGGATCTCCGCGTCCTTGAACTCGTACCCGGAGAGGCCCGGCCCGACCAGCACGAGGGCCGCGGGCTCCTCCGGGTTCGAAACCGCGAAGTCGATCGCGACGCGTCCGCCGAGCGACATCCCGACCAGCACCGGCCGCTCGAGCTGCAGCGCGTCGATCAGCGCCTGCAAGTCGGCTTCCGGCGAGTAGCGCTCGGGGCCGGTCTCGCTCAGGCCGTGGGAGCGCGCGTCGTAGCGCACGACGCGGAACCGCTTCGCCCACTCGAGGAACTGCGCGTCCCACATCCGCCGGTCGAGCAGGCCGCCGTGCAGCAGGACGAGCGGGCGGCCCTGTCCGGCGTCCTCGTAGTAGAGGCGCGCCCCGTTGGTCTCGACGAAGCCGGTGCGGACGGCGGGAGCGCCGGAGGGAGCGCCGGGAGCGTCGCCGGCGAGGACGAGGCCCGGCAGCGCGGTCAGCAGGGCCAACTGGGCCAGGAGGAGAACCGCGCACGCGCGCGGGCCGCAGACGGTCGACATGGGCGCCCCCTCTCCCGGGACGCGGGGCCGCTCGACTGACCGTCGCGCCCGTCGAGGGTCGGTGTACGCCCGCGACGCGGGAACAACGGGCACCGCGAACCGGTAAACGACGAGGGGTGGCGCGGGGGCTGCGACCGGTCGGGGGCGGCCTCACCGCGCCGGACCCGCGTCGATAGGCCCCCACCGGCCAGCTCCTGCGCGGCGTCCTTCCCGCCTCCCTCCACGGCCGAGGCCGGAGGTGCTGCGGCTTTGGCGCGCCGGGTTCCGAACAGCGGTACCCGTAGTACCCGGTCACCTGAGTGAGCTGGTTCGGGTTCCGGATGTTCAGAACCACCCGGTCGCTCTCGCTCGCTGACTCGCCTGCGGCCGCGAGTCAGTTCCCCTTCCTCGAGGTCCGGTCGGGAGAGATTCCGGAGGCCCAGGCCGCAACTGCGGCGACTCCCTTTCTCTCCTTGCTGCAAGGCGCGAAGGACCTGCAGATCATCGGCTGGTCCGCCAGCAGCCCCAGGAAGCGCGCTAGAATCCACTTCCTCGCCGGTTTCCCTGCGCCGCACGACCCGCTGGACGACGAGCGCCCTCCGCAGTGCGGCCGAGCGAGCCGACTCGGCGGGGATCGCCATGCGAAACCGCGACACAGCGGAGCGGGTCACGCGCCGGAGCTTCGTGCGGAGAGCCGCGGTCGGTGCGGGCGGGCTGGCGCTGGGCCACGGTCTCATCGGGAGCAGTTCCGTCTGGGCGGAGGGGCCGGGTCCGCTCCTTCCGCCGATCGTCACGGGCAACTCGCCGGAGATCTGCCTCAACAGCAGGCTCTCCTACCACTCGGGGCTGGGCGGCACCGCGACCGACCAGCAGATCGCGAACGTCCTGTGGGCCGCGGGGAGGGCCCCGGTCGTGGGCGCGTTCAGGACGATCTACCTGAAGACCGTCCACGGCACCTACGTCTACCATCCGGAGGACCACTCGCTCGAGTCCTACTCCACCGAAACCGTCGCGAACGCGTTTCGGCTCAACTTCGACCGCGAGCTCGACTTCGACGCGGGGGTGTCGTACCAGTTCGCGCTCGCGGAATCGGTGTCGCTGTGGACGGGGACCGCGTCGCAGCTGAGGAGCTGCCCGCAGCAGTCGGACCTGAACTTCGGGATCGGGACCGTGGCCGGCCTGTCGCTCAAGCGGGTCGCCGTCTCGTCCGACTCCACGCTGCCGACGCCCCGGAGCAACGGCAGCGCGAAGCTGGAGGACGTGCTGTCCGGGCTGACGCTGGGGACCGAGTTTGCGGCCGCCGACCTGGATCTGGCCGAACTGTCCCAGCTGCTCTGGGCGGGCTACGGGTGCATCCCGCACTGGACGTCCAACAGCCGCGGCGCCCTGACCGCTCCGTCCTGGATCGCGGAGTACTTCCTGACGGGCCGGATCTACGTCGTTCAGGACAAGGTCTGGCGCTTCTGCAACAGGAGAGGCACGGATCGAGCCACGCGCGACCACCGGCTCGAACTGGTGCAGGACGCCGACGTGCGCGCCGGCGTCCGGCAGGCGCTCCAGGGGCTTCCGGAGGCCCCCTGCTACGTGCTGCTGTGCCTCGACCAGGCCGGCCTCGGCACCTGGTACTGCCGGCTCGAGACCGGGTTCGTGGCGGGCGGGATGCTGATCCAGTCGGCCGCGGACGGGCTGGCGTGCCACTTCCGGGCCCCGCTCTCGCCGCAGGAGCAGGCGGACCTCCAGGAGGTCACGCAGATCCCGCCGGGCGACTACCCGCACGCGCTGGTCGCGCTCGGCGGGATGCCCCCTCCCGTGAGCCTGCGCGTCAGCCGGGAGGGGGGAGAGACCCGGCTCGACTGGGACGGCGGCACGCCCCCCTACCGGATCCTGCGCGCCGAGTCGAACGACTTCGCGGATCCGACCGTCCTCGAAGAGGCCTGGCCGGAGAGCCCGTACGTCGACTTCGGGACCTT
>CAYZDB010000063.1:10820-11818 GCA_964476985.1 uncultured Acidobacteriota bacterium
GACGCAACTACTTCTACCGAGTGGAGTAGCGGGCCGTCCCACTTTGTTTCCCGTCTCCGCTGTCACAAACTGAGCCTCCCGTGCGTTGGCCCCGTGGCGGCGCCGGGGAGGGCCGGCGCCCCGGGAGGCCCAGACGATGAGCACGCTGCACGCAACGACGGCCGTTTCCCAGCGCGGGCTGGTGAGCGTCGACGGCCGCGAGTACCCGCTCCGCTCCGCGACCCTGCGCACGCGCGCCGGCGCCGGCGTGGCGGCGACCACCCTCGAGCAGGCGTTCGGCAACCCGTTCGCCGAGCCGCTCGAGGCGATCTACACGATGCCGCTGCCGGCGGACGGCGCGGTGCTCGGCTATCGCATCCGGATCGGCGAGCGGACGATCGTCGGCGAGGTCGAGGTCCGCGAGAGGGCGACCAGGCGGTACCGCGACGCGCTGGCCGCGGGGCACACGGCCGGCCTGCTGGAGCAGAAGCGCGCCGACACCTTCACCCAGTCGCTGGGCAACGTCCCGCCCGGAGCGGAGGTCCAGGTCGAGATCGACGTCGTGCAGCCGTTGGCCTTCGTGCGGTCCGAGGGGCACGCGCCGGAGTGGGAGTGGCGCTTCCCGACCGTCGTCGGTGTCCGCTACATGGGCGACAGGGGACGCGTGCCGGACGCGCCGGCGCTCGATCCCGAGCGCGCGGGCGCGGCGGGGACGCCGCCGCGCGTCGCGCTCGAGCTGCTGGTGATGGACGGGGCGGCGGCGGAGCTCGCGCCGCGCTCGCCGAGCCACCCGGTGGCGATCGAGGGGGCCGATTCCTCCGGCGCCGGCGCGCTCACCGCGACGCGAATCTCCTTCGCTTCCGGCGCGCCGCTCAATCGCGACGTCGTCGTGCGCTGGAACGCGACCGGCGCCGAGACCGGCGTGCGCCTGCTCGAGGGGAGCGGTCTCCCCGGCGACGACGGTCGCTACGCGCTCCTGACGCTGACGCCGCCGTCGGCGCCGCGCGCGGTCCTGCCGC
>CAYZDB010000064.1:0-11448 GCA_964476985.1 uncultured Acidobacteriota bacterium
GGGCGCAGCCCTCCGGCGACAGCGTCAGCGCGGCGGCCGCCTTCTTCGCGGCCGGCCCGAGCCGCGCGTGCGCCAGCTGGTAACGGGCCAGGGCGCCGACCCGCACCGGGCCGCTCGCGCCCCGCGTGTGCTTGGCGGCCGAGTGCTCGACGAGGTGCTCGGCGCTGGCCTCGCGGTAGGCGCCCGGGGCGTAGACCGGGCCGCGGCTGGAGTGGATCGGACCGCCCATCATCGGGTACGAGCCGTCCTCGTCGAACGCGGCCAGGGCCTCGATCTCCTGCTCGAAGGCGGGCCACTCGATCGTCGCGAACAGCTCGACCGTGGCCTCGATGTCGGGCCGCGCGGCCAGCAGCCGGGCGCGCAGCGTCTCCAGCACCGCGGGCGACGGCCAGTGCCCCATCGCGCCGGGTAGGTAGGAGATCGGCATCACGTGGCGCCCGCCGATCGCGTAGCAGATCTCGTTGGCCAGGGCCTTGAGCCGCAGCGCGCGCTTCACGATCTCGGGGTGCGAACTGGCCAGCGGGACGACGGACGGGGCCTGGAACAGGTCCGGGGCGACCAGGAAGTAGGCGTGCAGCACGTGCGACTGCAGCCACTCCCCGCACATGTTGAGCCGGCGCAGCGTGCGGGTCTTCGGCCCGGGCACGATGCCCAGCGCGGCCTCGACCGCCTGGATCGACGCCGTCGCGTGCCCGACCGAGCAGATCCCGCAGATCCGGCAGGTGATCCGGGGGGCTTCGTCGTGCGGGCGGTCCTTCAGCAGCGCCTCGAAGAACCGCGGCGACTCCACGATCTGCAGCTCGCAGCGCTGCAGCGTCCCGTCCCGGAGGTCCACGACGATGTTGCCGTGGCCCTCGACCCGCGTTACGTGATGGACGGAGATGGAAGTGCCTTTTCCCATGGCTCCCGGATCTCCTTGTAGTTGTTGAACAGCTGGAGCTTCTCGGCGGCGACGTAGCGCGGCAGGCCGTGCCGGAAGAAAGCCTCGCCGAGGGCTTCGAAGTTGGGACTGTCGTGGAACCCCCGGCAGGCCTCGCAGGGCGCGCCGAAGGCCGGGCAGATCGCCTCGCAGCCGGCGCGCGCGACCGAGCCGACGCACGGGAGGCCGCGCTCGAGCATGCAGGGCGTGCCGCGCATCGTGCACTGCACGCAGACCGCGAAGGGCGGGACGTAGGGGACCGTGCCGGCCAGCAGCGAGCGCAGCATCTCGAGCAGCTCGTCGCGGTCGATCGGGCAGCCCCGCAGCTCGTAGTCGACCTGGACCACGCTGCGCACCGGGCTGGCGTCGGAGAGCGTCTTGAAGACGCCGTCCTGGCGTCCGTCGTAGACCTCGCGCGCCAGCTGGGCCGGGGTCCTCTTGTTGCGGATCGCGTTGACGCCGCCGAGGCAGGCGCAGGCGCCGATCGCGATCAGGATCCGCGCCCGCTTGCGGATCTGCTGGATCTCCTCGATGTCCTCGGGGCGGACCAGCGAGCCCTCGATGAAGGCGATGTCGTAGTCGTCGCGCCGGTCGTCGATCGCCTCGCGGAAGTTGACGATCTCGACCGCTCCGAGCAGCGTCAGCAGCTGGTCCTCGATCGAGAGCACCTGCAACTGGCAGCCCTCGCACGACGCGAAGGAGAAGAAGGCCGCCTTGGGCAGCGCGTGGGGCGCGGGGGCGGGAGTGGGGGCGGGGCTGGCCATCTAGACGGCCTCCTTCAGGTGGCGCACCTCGCGGTAGCTGAAGAGCGGGCCTTCCTGGCAGACGTACAGGCCGTTCATCTGGCAGTTGCCGCACAGCCCGATCCCGCACTTCATGCGCCGCTCGAGCGTCATCCAGAGGTGGTTCTCGTAGAGCCCCATCCCGAGCAGCTTGCGCAGGCAGTGCCGGTACATCACGGGGGGGCCGCAGATGAAGGCGTAGGCGTCCTCGACGTCGGCGTCGATCTCGTCGAACAGGGTCGTGATCACGCCGATCCGTCCGCTCCAGCTGCTGCGCGCGGCGTCGACCGAGACCAGCACCCGGACGTCGTCGCGCCGCGCCGACCAGGAGGCCAGGTCCTCCTTGAAGAGGATCTCCTCCGGCGCCCGGGCGCCGACCAGGATGTCGATCCGGCGGAACAGCTCGCGGTGCAGGAGCGAGCGCTGCACGAAGGGCCGCAGCGGGGCCAGGCCCAGGCCGCCGGCGATCAGGATCAGGTTCGAGCCCTCGAACTTCTCCCAGGTCACCCGCCGCCCGAACGGGCCGCGCACGTACATCGTGTCGCCGGGCTTGAGCCGCGTGATCAGGTTGGTCAGGCGCCCGGCGCGCCGGATCAGCATCTCGAAGGTCCCTTCGGCGGCCCCTTCGCCGGGCAGCGCGGCGAGCGAGATCGGCGCCTCGCCGATCCCGGGGATCGAGATCATGACGAACTGGCCGGGCTCGGGGCGGAACGGCTCGCGCTTCGGCGCCTCGACCACGAAGTGGACCTCGCGGGGCGTCTGCTGCATCGCCTCGTAGATCCGGCAGGGTTCGGGGATCATCCGGTTCTGGACCATCAGGCGGTCCCTCCGACCTGGCGGAAGATCTCGCGGATCGAGATCCGGGTCGGGCAGTGGTGCGGGCAGCGGCCGCAGCCGGTGCAGCCGACCATCCCGTAGCGCTCGGGCATGTACTTGCCCTTGCGGAAGATCCGGTAGCGCAGCTGCTGGGCCCGGCCGGGGCGGAAGTCGTGCCCGCCCGCGACGCGCGAGAAGCCGGTCACCTGGCAGCCGGTCCAGGTCCGCACCCGCACGCCGGTCCGGCCGTCGAGCGGCGCGGTGTCGGTGACGTCGAAGCAGGTGCAGGTCGGACAGACCAGGTTGCAGCGCCCGCAGGACAGGCAGCGGTCGGCGTTGGCGTCCCAGAGCAGGTCGCCCTCCGCCGCCTCGAGCGCGATCGGCAGCCGCTCGGGCGCGAACTTGAGGTGCTGCGGGAAGGCCTCGAGGCGCACGCGCAGGCGCCGGCGCAGGGTCACCACCTCCTCGGCCGTCGCCGCCTCCAGCGGCATCACCTCGGTCAGCAGGTCGCGGCCCCGGTTGGTCAGCACCTTGACCAGCAGCACCTCGCCGATGTCCCAGGCGTAGAGGTCGGCCGGGATCTCGTTGTCGAGGCTCCCCATGTCGCGGCAGAAGGCCTCGCCCAGGCAGGGAACCCAGCAGGCCAGCCCGAGGATGAAGGCGTGGTCCAGCCGGTTGGTCACCAGCCGGTCGCGCGTCCCGGAGTCGTGGAACGCGCGCAGTACGCGCAGCCCGGTCAGGTCGCAGCCGTGGACGCCGAGCAGCGCCAGCGGGCGTTCGTCGGCCGGGGGGTCGAACGCGACCGAGCCGTCGTCGCCCCGGCGGAAGGTGAAGAGCACCTCGCGCTGCGGGGCGAGCAGGGCGCGAAGCGGCAGCATCGTCGTGGGATAATCGAGCGCCACCGGGTCGCCGGGGCGCAGCTCCTCCCACGCGTAGGTGTCGCCGCGCGGGGCCGGGCCGAGCACCCGGTAGTCCCGTTCGAGGCGTGCGACGAGTGCACCGAGGCGTTCGCGCGGAAGCCTGTAGACGTCTCGCTCCGTCACCTGGGGCTCCTCCTGTGGGCGGGGAGAGTGCGCATCCCTCGGCCGGGCGGCCCCCGGGGGGGCGCGAGACACCGGCCGCACCGCGTGACGCGGGGGTCGAGGGGCGGGGCAGGAGAGGATGAGCAAGCAGCGTGCCCGGCCGCCCGGAAGCGGCTCCGGCGAGAAGCGCCCGTCCCGAGCCCGTTCCCGCGGGGCAAAGTCGCCGCGCGCTTCCGTAAGCCGGGACCGGCCGGGGGATTTGCCCCAGTCCGCGGGGGATCCCGCGCAAGCGGGCCCCGCCGCGCCGCGCCCGTCGTTCACCCCGAACGCGCTGCTCGTCGTGCCCAGCGAGACCTTCGCGGCCCGCCTCGCAAGCCTCGCCCGCGACGCCGCGCTGGCCCCCGAGGTCGCCCCCACGCTGGCCGCGGCCCGGGCGGCCCTGGCCCGCGAGCGCTGGGACGTGATGCTCGTCGACCCGGCCCTGCCCGACGGATCGGGGCTGGTGCTGCTGCGCGAGGTCCGCGCGCTGGCGCTCCCCACGCTGGTCATGCTGGTCACGCACGAGGCGCGGGTGGAGGAGGTGATGCAGGCGCTCAACGCCGGGGCCGGGGCGATCCTGCCGCGGCGGGCGCCGGCGGCGCAGTTGGGGATCGCGATCCAGCGCGCCGCCTCGCTGGTCCGGGTCGAGGCCTTCCGCCGCCAGATCGAGGCGCGCTACCGGCAGGTCTTCGACCGCGCCCTCGACGCCGCCTTCCTGGTCGACCCCGACGGCGCGGTGGTCGAGGCCAACCTCGCCGCCTCGCGACTGTCCGGCGTGGCCGCCCCGGCCGCCGGGGACGACTTCGTCGGGCTCTGGCCGGGGCCGGCGCGCGACGCCGTCGCGGCCTGGCTCGCGCGGCTGGTCCCGGGCGAGGAGGAGGGCGCGTCGAGCGTGCTCGAGCTGACGCTCGCGGCCGGTCCCTCGGACGGCCCGGGCGGCCCGGCGGACGGCTTCGAAGCGGTGCTCGAGCTGCGCGGCAGCGGCGTGCCGGGGACCGTTCCGCCGCTGCGCCACGTGCTCGTGCGCGACATCACCGAGCGCGTGCGGCTGGGGCGGCGCGCGCTGCACGCCGAGCGCCTGGCGGGCGTCGGCCGCCTCGCCGCCGACCTGGCGCACGAGCTGCGCAACGCGCTGGCCGGGATCGACGGCGTGCTGCAGGTGCTGCAGCACGATGCCGCGCTCCCGGCCTCGCGCCAGGAGATCCTGGGCGAGGCCCGCGACCGGATCGAGAGGACCCGCGAGGTCGTCTTCGACCTGCTGGCGTTCATGCGCCCGCTGCGGCTGGCCCGGCTGGCGTGGCCGACCGGCGTGGTGCTCGACGCGCTGGCCGAGGCGGTGGACGGCCACCCGGAGGTGGCCGGCGTGACGATCGAGCGCGCCGACCGCTGCCCGGCGGGACTGTCGGTCGAGGTCGACGCCTCGCACCCGCGGCTCGCGGCGCGCAACCTGGTCCTCAACGCGGCGCAGGCGATGGGCGGCCGCGGCCGGCTCGAGATCGGCGCCGAGCGGCGCGGCCACGAGATCTGGTTCGCGTTCCAGGACGAGGGGCCGGGGGTCGCGCCCCAGCTCGCCGAGCGGATCTTCGAGCCGTTCTTCACGACCCGCGGCCAAGGGACCGGGCTGGGCCTGGCGATCGCGTCCAGCATCGTCGAGAGCCACGGCGGGCGGCTGTTCCTCGAACCGTCGCGGCGCGGCGCGCGCTTCGTGATCGCGCTCCCCCTGGCCGGGCCCGCGGCGCCCGGCCGCCGGGATGTGGTTTGATGGGCCGTCCCTGACCCGACGCCCCGAGGAGAGCGTCCCCGATGCCGGCCGAGAAGATCCTGCTGGTCGACGACGAGAAGCTCGTCCGCTGGTCGCTGCGCGAGCGCCTGGCCTCGGAGGGGTTCGAGGTCGACGAGGCCGAGAACCTCGCCGCGGCCGAGCGCCGGATGGCGGCCGACTTCTACGACCTGGTCGTGCTCGACCACCGGCTCCCCGACGGCTCGGGCCTCGACCGGATCGCGCCGATCGCGCGCGACTTCCCGGAGACGGCGGTGATCATGCTCACCGCCTACGGCACGGTGGAGGGGGCGGTCCGCGCGATCAAGGCCGGGGCCAACGACTACCTGACCAAGCCGATCGACGGCGACGCGCTGGTGGCGGTCGTGCGCCGGGTCCTGGAGACGACGCAGCTGCGGCGCGAACTGCGGCGGTTCAAGGAGGACCAGAAGAAGGTCCACGGGCCGGCCAACCTGGTGGGGCGCTCGCCCGCGATGCGCGCGGTCTTCGACGTCGTGAGCAAGGTCGCCGGCTCGGCGGCCTCCACGGTGCTGCTGACCGGCGAGTCGGGCTCGGGCAAGGACGTCGTGGCCAAGGCGATCCACTACGCCTCCGACCGCGCCGACCGCCCGTTCATGAACATCACCTGCACGGCGGTCCCGGCCACGCTGCTCGAGTCCGAGCTGTTCGGCCACGAGCGCGGGGCGTTCACCGACGCTCGGGTCGGCAAGAAGGGGCTGCTCGAGCT
Source organism: uncultured Acidobacteriota bacterium (assembly GCA_964476985.1). Lineage (GTDB taxonomy): Bacteria > Acidobacteriota > Polarisedimenticolia > J045 > J045 > JALOKP01. The sequence goes on from CAYZDB010000064.1 coordinate 6,086, forward strand.
GGCCGACGGCGGGACCGCCTTCCTGGACGAGATCGGCGACATGCCGCCGCCGTTGCAGGCCAAGCTGCTGCGTTTCCTCGAGGACAAGTCGTTCAAGCGCGTCGGCGGCACGCGCGACATCCAGGTCGACGTGCGGATCATCGCCGCGACCAACCGCGACCTGGCCGAGGCGGTGCGCACGAAGCAGTTCCGGGAGGACCTCTACTACCGGATCAACGTCGTCCCGATCGCGCTGCCGCCGCTGCGCGACCGCAAGGGGGACGTGCCGCTGCTCGCGCAGCACTTCGTGCTCCACTTCAACCGCGAGTTCAAGAAGAACGTCGACGGGTTCTCGCGCCGCGCGCTGGCCGCGCTGGAGCGCTACGGCTGGCCGGGCAACGTGCGCGAGATGCGCAACGTGGTCGAGCGGATGATGATCCTCGAGCCCTCGGGCACGCTGCACCTCGAGGACCTGCCGCCCGAGATCCGCGGCGAGCCGGGGGCCGCGAGCGAGACCGAGCGGGCCTTCCGGCTCCCGCCCGGAGGGGTCGAGCTCGAGGAGGTGGAGCGGGCGCTCGTCCGGCAGGCCCTGGCCCGGGCCGACGGCAACCGGACCCACGCGGCGCGGCTGCTCGGGGTCTCCCGCGACACGCTGCGCTACAAGCTCAAGAAGTTCGGCCTGGCCGGCCCCGGGTCTCCTCCGGAGCCGAACGAGGGCGAGCCGGGCGGGTGAGCGCGGGCCGGGACGGGCTCGTTTCGCGGCGCCGCGCGCCGGAGGGGCGGCCCGGCGCGACGGGCGGTTCGCCGCGGCCCGCGGGGTGCCCTATCCTCTCCGCATGACCCCACGCTCCCGCCGTCGCCTGCTGATCGGCGCGGCCGCCCTGGCGGCGGTCGTCACCCTCGCGCTCGCAGCCGTGCTTCCGGCGCGCGGCACCTACCGCTACCTGAACGTCTTCCAGGAGGTCTGGGGGCTGACCCGCGCCAACTACGTCGAGCCGGTCAACGAGGCCGAGCTGCTCGAAGGGGCCTACCGCGGGATGCTGGCCTCGGTCGACGCGGTCAGCGCCTACCTCGAGCCGGGAGAAGAGAAGCTGCTGGCCGAGGCCGAGCCGGCCGGCTCGCTCGGGATCGAACTGCTGCCGGCGGGTGGAATCCCGGTCGTGGTCCGGGTCGAGCCGGGCTCCGGCGCCGAGAAGCAGGGGATCGGGGTCGGCGACCAGGTCTGGAAGATCGGCGGGAAGAGCACGCGCCTCGTCGCCTGGCCGGTGCTGCGCCGGATGGTGCGCGGGACGCCGGGGACGACCGTCGACCTCGAGGTGCTCGACTCCCGGAAGTTCGACATGAACACCCGCTCGCTGACCTTCGAGGGCGGCGCGCGGAAGGGGTTCACGCTCGACCGGCTCGAGGGGCCGGTGCTGGCGCTGCGGCTGGCCGACCCCGCGTCGGTCGTCCCGGACGTGCTGCGGGCCGAGCTCGCCGCGGCGCGGACGGCCGACCCCGTGGCGCCGCTGCTGCTCGACCTGCGCGGCGCCGCCGGCCTCGCGCCCCGCGAACTGGTCCGCCTGTCGGGCGTGCTGCTGCCGGGCGGGGACCTGGTGAAGCTGGTCTCGCGCGGCGGAGCCGACGAGGTGGTGCGAGCCCCCGACCTGCCCCGCGCCGAGCTCCCCGCCAAGCTGTTCGTGCTGGTCGACGGAACGACCGCGGGGACCGGCGAGGCGGTCGCGGCGCTGCTGCAGGAGCGCGCCAACGGCGTGCTGATCGGGCGGCCGACCTACGGCCTGGCCGGCCTGCCCGAGCTGATCCCGCTCTCCGGCGGCGGACACGTCCTGCTCTCGACCCGGCAGATGCGGAGCCCCTCCGGCGCCAGCTGGTCGGAGAAGGGGCTGGAGCCGGCGAAGATCCTGACCCCCGGCCAGCAGGTCGCGAAGGCCGCCGATCCTCTGCTCGAGACCGCCCTCCGCTGGATCCGCGAGGGGGCGCCCATGGCCGCCGCCCGTCCCGCGGCCTGAGCCGGCCCCGGAACCTATATTCGCCCCGAGGGGCCCCCGGTCGGGGGCGCGCGGGGTTGCCGTGCTCGACGTGCTCGAGATCCAGGAGGAGGCCGGCCGCGGCGCCATCGGCGTCGTCTACCGGGCCCGCGACCGCCGCACCGGCGAGACGGTGGCGGTCAAGATCTTCGGCGGGCTGACCGGCCCGCCCGGCGACCCGGCCCGGCGCGAGGCGCAGCAGCAGCGCTGGCGTCGCGAGGCCGACCTGCTGCAGAGCCTCTCGCACCCCAACATCGTCGCGGTCCGCGGCTGGATCCTCGACGGCGAACAGGCCGGCCTGATCACCGAATTCGTCGAAGGGGGCTCGCTCGAGCGGCTGCTCGAGGAGCGCGGTGCGCTGCCGGTCGAACAGGCGCTGACGATCGTCTCGCAGGCCGCGCGCGCGCTGGCCCACGCCCACGCCCGCGGGATCGTCCATCGCGACGTCAAGCCGGCGAACCTGCTGCTGGCCGCGGACGGCACCGTCAAGGTCACCGACTTCGGCCTCGCCGCCGCCCCGCCCGAGGGGGAGCCGGGCGTGCTCGAAGGGACGCCCGCGTACATGGCGCCCGAGCAGCTCCAGGGCCAGCCGGGCGACGCGCGCTCGGACGTCTACGCGCTCGGCGCCGTGCTCTACCGCTGCCTGACGGGGCGCCTGCCGCACCGCGCGTCGTCGGTGCGCGAGCTGGCGCACCGCGTGCTGCACGAGGATCCGGAGCCGCCCTCGCGCTGGCGACCCGGCCTCTCCCCGGAACTCGAGGCGGCGTGCCTGACGGCGCTCGCGCGCCGCCCCGAGCAGCGCTTCGAGAGCGGGATCGCTTTCGCGCGGCGGCTCGAGGAGATCGTCGTGCCGCCGGGCGCGCCCGCCGCCGAGGTCCAGCCGCCGCAGCGCACGCTGCGCGAGCGCGCGCTCGAGCGGACCTGGAGCCCGGAACGGCGGCACGCCGCCTCCGGCCCGTGGCTGGCCAGCGCGCTCGTCGTGGCGGTCGCGGTCCTCGGTGCGGCGTGGTGGTTGCGCCCCGCGGTCGCACCGCCGCTCGACCGGCGGGTCGGGCTGACCCACGCCGTCGTTCCGGCGGGCTTCCCGCCGGCCCCGGCCCCGCGCTCCGAGGCGCGCGCGGCGCCGGAGACGGGCCCGGCGCAGTCCGCGCTGCCCGATCCGGCCGAGCCGCTCGCCCTGGCGCGCGAATCCGCCGGCGCGGCCTTCGTGCCGCCGCCGCGTCCGGCCCCGGCCGAGGCGACCTGGAAGCTCGCCGACGAGCGCCCGCTGCCGGCGGCGCGCGGCGAAATCGAGCTGCAGCACGACCTGCGGGACGGCGTGCTCGAGGTGCTGATCGACGACCGGCGCGTGGTCCGGCAGGCGCTGGCTGCGCCGCGTCCGGGCCGCGACGCGGTCGGCCGGGCGAGCTTCGAGGTCCGCCCGGGGATCCGCCGCGTCTCGGTCCGGGTGCGCTCGCGGGCCGAGAACGTCGACACCGAGTCGCTCTGGCTCGGGGAGTGGGCGGAGCACGGGACGCGGACCCTGCGCTTCACGCTCGCGCGCGAAGGGAACGTCTGGCGGCTGCAGGACGGCTCCTGAGCGCCCGCGGCGGCCGGGGACGGGAAAGCGGCGCCGCCTCCCTCTACAATCTCCGCCTCGCGACGAAGGGACCCCGATGCGCCGACCGACGCTCCTCGTGCTCGCCGCCCTCGCCGGGGCGCTCCCGGTGCCGGCGGCCGCCTCCCGCCCCGCCCCCGCGCCACCGGGGGTGAAGGACCTGGCCCGCGCCTACGTCGACTTCCTCGAGGCGCAGGACCTGGCGGCGGCGGGTCGGACCCGCGAGGCCCGCGCGCGGCTGGAAGCGATCCTCGCGCGCGATCCCGCCGCCGCGGCGGTGCGTCCCGTGCTGGCGCGGCTCTGCCTGCGCGACGGCGACCTGGCCTGCGCGACCGAGCAGGCGCAGCGCGCGATCGAGGCCGACCCCGGCGACGCCGACGCGCACAAGGTCCTGGCCGAGATCGACCTCGCGACCTACCAGGGCTCGACGCCACCCGACCGCAAGGCGCTCGAGAGCGCGCTCTCGCACCTCGCCCGCGCGGCCGAGGCCGAGCCGCGCGACGCCGGGACCTGGATCGCCTGGGTCCGCGTGCTCGGGGCCGAGGGACGCTTCGCGGAGGCGGAAGAGGTGACGCGGCGCGCGGCGGCCACCCCGGGCTTCGACGCCAGCCCGCTCTGGCTCGCGCTGGCGCGCGTGATGCTGGCGCGCGGCGAGACCGACCGCGCGATCGCCCTGCTCGAGCGCGTCGACGCCAGCGGCCGCGCCGCGGTGCCGCTGCTCGAGACGCTGGCCGACCTGAAAGGGACCCGGCGCGACTTCGCGGGCCAGGTCGTGGTGATCGAGAAGCTGCGCGCGCTGAAGCCGGACGACCCGCTGGTCGCGCAGCGACTGGGCGAGGCGCGTCTCGAGCTGGGGGACGCGTACGGCGCGCTCGAGCCGCTCGAAGCCGCGCTGGCCGACAACCCGACCGACCCGGTCCTCCGGCGCAACCTGGCGCGGGCGCTGGTGCGGCTCGGGCGCGGCGCGGAGGCGCTGGCCCTGCTCGAGACCATCCCCGACGTCTACCGCTCCCCACCCACGCTGCTGGTCTGGGCCCAGGCCGCCGAGCAGGCGCAGCGCTACGGCGAGGCGGCAGACCGGCTGGACCAGCTGATCGACGGGCTGCAGCCCGCGGACCGCTCCTCCCTCGGGCCGACCTTCAGCCTGCGCGAGGCCCGGAACCGCGTGCGCGCCGACCAGCCGGCCCGCGCGCTGGAGATCCTCGCGACGCTGCCGCCCGAGCCCGCGGTGCTGCGGCTGCGGCTCGAGACGCTCGACGCGATCGGGCGCCCGGCCGAGGCCGACGCGCTGCTGGACGCGCAGCGCGCCGCGGAGCCCGGATCGGGCGTCGTCGTCGCGCTGGACGTGGACCGCGTGGCGCGCGGCGGCGCCGGGCGGGAGGACGCGGCGCTCGAGCGCGGGCTGGCCGACCTGCGCGGTGCGCCCGACCGCGCGGCGGGCGCGGCGGCGGCGGCCGGCTGGCTGGCGGCCGGCGGCCGCGCGCCGCTCGCGGCGAAGCTGCTCGACGCGGCCGGGCTCCCCGAGAGCCCCGCTCCCCAGGTGTTGCGGGCGCGCGCCGCGGTGCTGCACGCGGCCGGTCGCACGGGCGAGGCGGAGGCCGCCTACCGGCAGCTGCTCGAGCTCGCCCCCGACGACGCCGGCGCGCTGAACGACCTGGGCTACCTCCTGGCCTCGCAGCGCCGCTCGCTCGACGAGGCGGTGGCGATGCTGCGCCGCGCGGTCGAGCAGCAGCCCGACGAGCCGGCGTTCCTCGACAGCC
>CAYZDB010000064.1:11458-11780 GCA_964476985.1 uncultured Acidobacteriota bacterium
CGGCAACATCGCCGACAGCCTGGGCTGGGCGCTCTTCCAGAGCGGACGGCCGCAGGAGGCGCTGGTCTTCCTGCAGCGCGCCGTGCGGCGCGCCGGCGAGCGCGACGAGCCGGAGATCCGCGAGCACCTCGGCGACGTCTACTTCGCGCTCGGCCAGGCCGACCGCGCGGTGGCCGAATGGCAGGCGGCGCTGGCGCTGGCCGAAGGGGACCGCCCCGACCTGCGCCGCAAGATCGACGAGACGCGCGCCGCCTCGAACCTCCGCTGTTGCGCGCGGGCCTTCGCCGCGCGGCGTGCCTGGCCGGGCTGGCGCTGCTCGCTG
>CAYZDB010000065.1:0-11641 GCA_964476985.1 uncultured Acidobacteriota bacterium
GATCCGTTCCTCGTTCGCCAGCCTGTCGTTCGTGCTCATCGTGTCGTCTCCAGCTGCCTCGGCAGCGTCTCGATGAAGTCCCGGATCTCGTCGCGCACCCGCCGGTAGGGGGCGAGCGCCTCGTCTTCCGTCCGCGCGTCGCGGGCCAGCGCCGGCGGGTCGTCGAAGCCGCGGTGCAGGCGGCGGGCCGCGCCGGGGAAGACCGGGCAGCGCTCGTCCGCGGCACCGCAGACGGTGATCACCCAGTCGAAGTCGGCCCGCTCGAGCTGGTCGACCGTCTTCGAGCGCTGGCCCGCGATGTCGACCCCCGCCTCGGCCATCACGCGCACCGCCCGCGGGTTCATGCCGTGGGCCTCGATCCCGGCCGAAGCGGCCTCGAGCCGCGCGCCGTGCAGGGCGCGGGCCCAGCCCTCCGCCATCTGGCTGCGGCAGGAGTTCCCGGTGCACAGGAAGAGGACCCTCAGCCGCGGTAGCACGCCGTCACCTCCGCCTCGTTCATCGCCCGCAGGCGCGCCAGCCGCTCGGCGTCCTCCCGCACCCCGGCGTCGTCGCGCACCGTGCCCAGCACCCACCCCAGGGCCCAGCGCGCGGCCGGGCTGGCCTCGCGGCGCGCCAGCCGGAAGTAGCGCCACTTGCCGCGCCGCTCGGTCTCGAGCAGGCCCGCCTGCCGGAGCTGGTCGACGTGGCGGCTGACGGTGGAGGGGGCCAGTTCCAGCAGCCCGATCAGGTGGCACAGGCACAGTTCGCCGTCGCGCAGGGCGGCCAGGACTCGGACCCGGGAGGGGTCGGAAAGGGCCTTTGCGATCTCGACCAGCTCGTCCTGGGGGGCCACGGCCATCACTCCGTCAATTCGCCAAGCAACGAAGTGATGATACGACCCAGGGCCGGCGGCGTCAAGCAGGCCGGGCGAGCCCCCCCGGAGCCCTAGGCCCGGGAGGCGTAGTCCCGGATCAGCCCCTCCACCATGATCCCGATCCGCTGCATGTTCTCGGCCGACGACGCCCCCAGGTGGGGGGTGAAGAGCGTGTTCGGCGCCGCGAGGAGCGGGCTGTCGGCGGCCGGCGGCTCGGAGGAGAAGACGTCGGTGGCATAGCCGGCCAGCTTCCCGCTGCGCAGCGCGTCCGCCACGTCCTGTTCGACGATGATCTCCCCGCGCGCCGTGTTGACCAGGTAGGCCCCGTCGCGGAAGTGGGCGAGCAGCTCCGCGTTGATCATCCCGCGCGTCTCGGGGACCAGCGGCATGTGCAGCGAGATGAAGTCCGACTGCGCGACCGTCTCGTGCAGCGACGGCACGATCTCGGCGAAGTCGGTGAAGAACTGGTCGGGATGCCAGCCGACGACGTGCATCTTGAAGCCGCGGGCCCGGGCCGCGAGCGCCAGCCCGATCCGGCCGAGGCCCAGGATGCCCAGCGTCTTGCCCGACAGCTCGGTGCGCTCGAGCTGCCCCTTGGGCCACTGGCCGGCCCGGATCGCGGAGTCGCCGGCGGTGAGGCGGCAGGGCATCGCGATCATCATCGCGAAGGCCAGCTCGGCCACCGCGGTGGTCGAGGCCTCGGCCGTGTTGCGCACCAGGATCCCGCGCTGCTCGGCGTACGGCCGGTCGATGTTGTCGAGGCCGACGCCGCCGCGGATCACCAGCTTCAGCCGGGGGGCCTTGTCGATGTAGTCCTTCGTGACCTTGGTCTTGCTGCGGACCAGGATCACCTCGGCCTCGGCGGCGCGCGCCGGATCGGTCGTGACCTCGCCGTACTTCTCCAGCATCTTCGGGAGCTGCGCGTCGAACTTGTCGGAGATCAGGATCAGCATGGAAGCCCTCGCGGCGCGCCTTGGCGCTCGACCCGGGGATTCTAGCGCGGGCGCGCCGCGCGGCTCCCGCGGCCCCGACCGGGGGTAGACTGGCGGCATGGGAGCCTCCTCCGCCCCGCGGAACCGCTCCGAGGCCCAGCGCCGCGCCGACCGGGTGCGGGCCTTCCGCGAGGAACTCGCCGCGGCGCGCGCCGACGGCGCGCTGGACCTCTCGCCCGAGCAGGACGCGGCGCTCGCCGGCTACCACGAGCGGGTGCTGGGCGAGCTGTCCCGGGCCTTCGACGTCGACGTCTCCGAGCAGCAGAAGAAGGTCTCGCTCGGGATGCAGGTCGCGGCGCTGGTCGGCGGCTTCGCGCTGGCCGCCAGCGTGATCCTGCTCTTCTTCCGGGTCTGGGGGCTCATCCCGACCGCGGCGCAGGTCGCGCTGCTGGTCGCCGCCCCGGTCGCGATGCTCGGCGCCACCGACTGGAGCGCCCGGCGCGGCGGGCTGCGCTTCTCGACGATGGTCCTGGCGGCGGTCACCTTCGCGGCCTTCGTGCTGACGCTGCAGGGGCTGGGCCAGGTCTTCGCGATCACGCCGACGGCGGCGCTGTTCCCGGCGCTGGCGCTCTTCGCACTGGTGCTGGCCTACGGCTACGAGCTGCTGCTACCGCTCGTGGCGGGGCTGGCCTGCCTCTCGATCTGGCTGGCCACGCTGACGGCGCGGTGGGGTGGCGGGTGGTGGATGGACGTCACCGGCAGCTTCGAGAACTTCCTCTTCTCGGGTGCCGTCGTGTTCGCTCTGTCGTTCCTGCGCCAGCCGCGCTTCCCCGAGTTTCCCGCCGCTTTCCGGCTGGTCGGGCTGGGCCAGGCGTTCCTCGCGCTGCTCGTGCTGAGCTACGCGGGGGAGACCAGCCGGCTGCCGCTCGACGGCGACAGCGCCGAGGGGCTCTACCAGGTGGTCTCGCTGCTCGCGGCGGCGGCGATGATCGCGCTGGCGATCGCGCGCCGCTGGCCCGAGACGGTCTACCTGTCGAGCGGCGCGCTGATCGTGTACCTGGTCGCGAAGTACTTCGACTGGTGGTGGGACGTGATGCCGCGCTGGCTCTTCTTCCTGCTGCTGGGGCTGTTCGCGCTGGCGCTGCTGGCGCTCTTCCGGCGCCTTCGCGCCCGCCTGGCGGGGCTCCGATGACGCGGCGCGCCGCGTTCTGGGCCGGGCTGGCGGTGATCCTCGCCGTCAGCGGCGGGACGCTCCTGGGTGTGCTCTGGAACCGGACCGGGACGCCCGACGCGGTGCTGGAACTGGAGGAGCGCGAGCTGATCCTGCTCCCGGCCGAGCGCGAGAACAGCGGGCGGGCGATGGCCTTCGTGATCGAGGGCGAGCGGCAGTGGTTCTCCACCAGCCCGCCCTGGCTCGATCGCGCGAAGCTGGCCGCACTCGGGTTCGACACCTCGGTCGACGCCGAGGCCGACGACGCCGAGCAGCACTACCGCGCGCAGCCGAGGCGCCAGGTCTTCGTCGCGCTCGAGCTGGGGGGCGACGCCTTCCGGAAGTACCTCGCCGAGTGGGAGGAGCGGCTTCGGAAGGAGGCCGCGGGCACGGAGGGGACCCCCCCGACGCCGGAACGACTGGCGGAGATCGAGCGCGAGTTGGCGACGGCCCCGGAGAGCGCCTCGCGGCTGGCGCTGATCGACGCCGACCGGGATCGCGAGGCGCTGCGCGCGCGCCACCCCGACCGATCGAAGGTGGCGATCCTGCGCGCCGTCGCGCGGATCCGGTGGGACCGGCCGCCGAGCACGAAGACCGGCGAACCGCCGAAGCCGGCGCAGATCGAGGGGAGGATCGGGGAGCTCCAGCCCTCGACGCTCACCGTCCCGCCGCGCCTGCACGCCGCGCTCGAGGCGTTGCCGCTCGAGGAATCGGGACCGGTGCTGTTCAACGCGGAACGGGTCGCGCTGCTGGGCCGGCCCTCGCGCTACCGCGTCCGCGTCGCCTTCGGCCGCTCGCTGGAGCCCTGGATCGAGTCGATCGAGCCGCTGAAGAACCGGGGACAGCAACCGTAAGTCGGCAAGCCGCGAGTCGCGCGGCGACTCTGCGCCGCGCCGCGGCCTACCGTCCTACAGGAGCTGTCCCCGCATCCCGCATGCCCAGCGCTCTGGTCGCTACTGGACCTGCGTGCCGAATGCCAGCACCTGGTGCGAGGCGGTCTTCTTCTTGACGTCGGGCGTCGAGAGCTTGCCGACGATGTCCCAGGTCACGGTCATCCGCCCCGACTTGACGACGCCGGAGCACTTGTTCTTGGTCAAGGAGAACGTGAAGTCCGACGAGTAGCCCTCTTCGATCGCGATGTCGGTCAGGTTGCCGACCATGATCTCGCGGGCCAGGTTGTCGCTGAACTTGACCGTGAGCCGCTTCCCCTTCGAGTCGCCGCTCCAGGAGCAGGGCAGACAGGCGTTGGCGAGGCACGTCGCCGGAGGCGTCGGCGACTCGATCACGCCGTCGTCGCCGTAGGTGTCGAGGCGGCAGGTGCCGCCCGGGAGCAGGAACAGCATCGCTTCGCCGTGGCCCCAGTCCCAACTCCCGATCCCCGCCACCTTCGTCTCGTCGCGCTGGGCCACGAGATGCCAGGCGGTCCCCTCGTAGGGGCTGGCGGCGAGACTCACGCCGACGGCTGCGACCGTCAGGGCGATCAACATGAGCGCCTGCGCCACCGCGCGTCCGTCTTTCCGGAGTGTTCCGTTCATCAGATCCCCCATCCCTCTCTTGTTCGTTTTTGTTCGAAATCGAGTCGCCCGACCGCGGGCGGCCTAACTAGAAAACCTGCGCGAGTTAGAGAGTACGGCGACCGCGCCCCCGAGCCAAGGAGATCCGCGAGGCGGCCTACCCCAGCCGGTCGGCCACCCGGTTGTAGACCCAGGCGATCAGCGACCCGCTGATCGTCCCCAGCACGAAGCCCCAGGCGGCCCCGATCAGGCTCCCCAGGAACGAGACCTTGTAGCCGATGAAGAACTGGCCCAGCAGCTGCAGGTGCGGCCCGACGATCTGGTTGCCGAACTTGTCGACCGGCCCGCCCTTGATCAGCAGCCAGTTGGTGGCGACGAAGATCAGCAGCGCGAACAGGATCCCCAGCACCAGCCCCAGCACCTTGCTGTTGAGGCGGGCGGTCGCCCGGAAGAGCTGATCCATCTCGTCTGGCTTGCGGCTGCTGCCCATCGTCGGCCTCGCTCCGGGACCGGCCCCGGGACCCGGCTAGCTAAATGTAATCGAAGAAGTTCCCGAGCCGCGCCGCCTCGGCCCGGCGGTGGATCCACGCGACGTAGATCCCCAGCGAGAGGTTCCGCAGGTAGGCGATCAGCCAGCCCAGCGCGAAGCCCCAGGCGAAGCCGTAGCCGGCGCCGACCAGGGCGCCGCGCCAGCTCACCGTGTAGCCGATGAAGTACTGGCCGAGCAGGCCGAGGTACATCTCCATCGTGGGCCCGCCCTGCCACAGGACCCACGCCGTCGCCGCCAGCATGTAGAGCGCGCCGACGGTCCCCAGCGCCGTTCCCAGCGCCGCCTTGTGCAGCCGGGCGAAGGCGTAGCGGATGGCCTCGCGCAGCGGATCCGCCACCGGCGCCCCGAGCGGCACCGGGACCCGCGGCTGCGTCGCCTCGAGCGCCTTGGCCTCGGCGGCGCGGCGTTCGGCCTCCTCGCGCGTGATCTCCTCCTGGTACTCCTGGTCGACGTTGACCGACCAGACGTCGTGCTTCGCACCCAGGATGTTCTCGGCCGCCAGCATCGCGGTCAGCATCGAGTGGTCCTGGTTATTGTACTTGTGCATGCCGTTCCGGCCGACCAGCTGGAGGTTCGGCAGCCCCTCCAGCCAGCTCCGGATCTGGGCCAGGGCCCCGGCGTAGACGCCGTCGTAGACCGGGTAGGCCTTGGCCATCCGGACCACCGCCCCGTCCTCGACCTCGGCCGCGCGCAGCAGGCCCAGCCGTTCCATCTCGCGCGCCCCGAGCTTCACCAGCTCGTCGTCGGGCATCGTCCAGAGCCCGTCCCCCTCGAAGCAGAAGTACTCCAGCCCGACGCACGACTTGCGCGGGTCGGGGACCATCTCGGGGCTCCAGTTCTTGAAGTTCTGGACCCGCCCCACCTTGACGTCCGGGTCGTGGATGTAGATCCAGTTGTCGGGGAACAGGTCGGGGTTGTCGACGATCAGCGCGACGGTCAGGAAGTCGCGGTAGTTCAGCTTGTCGGCCGCGGCCAGGATCTCGGGCGGCGGCGGCGGGTCGAGCTTGTGGACCAGCTCGCGCACCGGCATCGTGCTGATGAAGTGCGAGCCGGTGACCCGCTCGGTGCGGCCGTTCCCGGCGACCTCGATCGCCGTCACGCGGCCGTTCTCGTGCAGCACCCGGACCGCGTCGGCGCCAGTCTTCACCTCGCTGCCGGCGGCCTCGATCTTCTCGGCCACCGTCTCCCACATCATCCCGGGCCCGCGCCGCGGGTACTCGAAGGAATCGATCAGGGTCTTGATCACGGCCGACTTGTCGCCCGTGGGACGCTGCGGCAGCAGCGCGTTCTTCACCGCCGTGAGCAGCGACAGGCCCTTGATCCGCTGCGCGGCCCACTCGGCCGACAGCTCGCTGCAGGGGATCCCCCAGACCTTCTCGGTGTAGGTCTCGAAGAAGATCCTGTAGAGCCGCTTGCCGAAGCGGTTCGAGACCCAGTCGGCGAACGAGCGCTCGTCCTTCACCGGGAAGAGCCGGGACTTGAGGTAGCTCAGGAGGACCATGAAGCTGGTCCACGGCCCCAGCCCGAACAGCGCGTTGGCGGCGCGCAGCGGGTAGTCGAAGAACTTCTTGTTGTAGTAGATCCGCGACATCCGGCCGCGCGTCAGGAAGTCCTCGGCCGGCAGGACCTCGTGCCAGAAGTCGTCGACCGCCTTCACCTTGGTGAAGAAGCGGTGGCCACCGATGTCGAAGTGGTAGCCGCCGTGCCGCGCGGTGCGCGACAGCCCGCCGACCGTCTCGTCCTTCTCGAGGACGACCGAGCGGACCCCCGCCTTGCCGAGCTGGTAGGCGGCGGTCAGTCCGGCCGGTCCGGCCCCGACGATCACGACCCTGTGGTCGTCGGGGGATCCGGGCGGCGATGGGGTGCGGGGCTGCGAAGGCATCCGGCTCTCCGGCGGCCCCGTCTCCCCCGGGACCCGCCGCGGCGCTCAAGATACGGTGTTGCGGGGCGGTTTCATCGGCAGGAAGCGCCCGAGGGTGGATTTTACCCGAGGTCAAAACCGGGCTGGGGGCGCCGAAGCGGGCCGGCGCGGGTCACGCCGGCCGTCAGGCCCGTGCGCCGCCGGCTGCCGCCATCCGCCAGGCGAAGCGGGCCGCGTGACCGAGCCCGAGCGAGCGCAGCCGCGCCTGGCCGTCGTTGATCGCCAGGACGCGCTGGAACACGAGCGGCTCGCGGGCCAGCGCGGCGATCGCGCGGCGGCGCAGCGCGGGGTGGCGCTCGAGCAGCAGCAGCAGCCGGATCATCCGGTAGGGCTCGCGCCGCAGCCGGGCGTGGGCGGCGGCGTAGCGCGCGGGCGCGCCGGCCGCGAGCGCGTCGGCCAGCGCCTCGGCCTGCTGGAAGCCGAGCGAGAGCCCCTCCCCCGTGATCGCGTCGAAGTAACCCGAGGCGTCGCCGACCAGCACGACGTTCCCCGCCACGAGCCCCTTCACGCGCTGGCGGAAGGGCCCGGCGCCGCGCTCCTCGGAGACCGGCCGCGCCCCCGCGATCCGCTCCTCCAGCCGCGGGAAGCGGCGCAGCAGCGCGTCGCAGTGCAGGCCCCCGGGAGGCGCCAGGAAGGCCACCCCCACGACGCCGTCGCAGACCGGCGTGACGTAGGCGTCCGCCCCCTCGCCCCAGTGGACCTCGACCAGGTCCGTCCACGCCGGGACCGCGTAGTGGCGGCGCACGCCGTAGCGCCGCGCCGGGAAGGCCTCCCCCTCCAGCCCGGCCCAGCGCCGCACCCGCGAGTGCAGGCCGTCGGCGCCGACGATCCAGCGCGCCTCGAGCCGGCCGGCCGCGGTCTCCACGCCGCCGTGGGCGATCCCGCGCACGGCTTCCCCCCAGTGCAGCTCGACCCCCGCCTGCTCCGCGCGCCGCGCCAGCGCGAGCTGGAGCTGCAGCCGCCGGATCCCCAGCCCGTGCCCGGCGGAAAAGCGCGCCTCGGCGGCGAGCGTCCCGCCGCCGGGCAGCGGCTCGAGGTAGCGCACGCCGGCGAAGGGGCGCCCGCAGTCCTCGTCGGGACAGACCCCCAGCCGCTTCAGCGCCGCGACGCCGTGCGGCATCACCCCCTCGCCGCAGGCCTTGTCGATCGGCGGGGTGGCGCGGTCGAAGAGCGCGACCGCCATCCCCTGCGCGCGCAGCGCGATCGCGGCCGCGAGGCCGACCGGGCCGCCCCCGACGACGATCGCGTCACGCACGGGAGGCCTCGTCCAGCGCGCGCTCCTCGGCCGGGATCCGCACCGCCATCAGGGCCGCGTTGAGCGCGGAGAAGGCGATCGCGGTCAGCCAGGCCGAGTGGACCAGGGGCAGCGCCGCGATCTCGAGCGCCACGACGAGGTAGTTCGGGTGGCGAAGGAAGCGGAAGGGCCCGCCGGTCACCGCCGGCTCTCCCGGGACGACGATCACGCGCGTGCTCCAGCGGTCTCCCAGCGTGGAGAGCGTCCAGACCCGGAGCGCCTCGGCGGCCAGCAGCACGCCGATCGCCGCGAGCGCCAGCACGGGGCGGAAGGGCCGCTCCAGCAGCAGGACCTCCAGCGGCGCAGCGACCAGGAACGCGGCGTGCAGCGCGACCATGAAGGGGTAGTGCGCCGCCGCGACCTCGCGCCCGCCGCGCGCCTTCATCCGCCGGACGTGGGCCCGCGAGAGCGCCAGCTCGGCCAGGCGCTGCAGCGCGACCACCGCGACCAGCACCAGGAACGCGGCGCGCGTGCCGCCCGGGAGCGCGCTCACCACTCGAACAGCACCAGCTCCGAGCAGAACCCGGGACCCATCGCGAGCAGCACGCCCTTCTCGCCCGGCCGGCCGGGCCGCTCGCGCATCGTGTCGGCCAGCACGAACAGCACCGACGCCGACGACAGGTTCCCGACCTCGCCCAGCGAGCGCCACGACAGCTCGAGCGCCTCGCGCTCCAGCCCCAGGCCGGCGGCGACCGCGTCGAGGACCTTCGGCCCGCCGGGGTGGCAGACCCAGCTCCGGATGTCGGCGCGGGACAGGCCGTTCTCCGCCAGGAAGGCGTCCACGTCCTTCGGCAGCTGGTTCCGCGCCAGGTCGGGGACCGACGGGTCGAGCACGATCTTGAAGCCGCGCTCGGAGATGTCCCAGCCCATCGCCCCCTCGGTGTCCGGGTAGAAGACCGAGCGCGTGGCGAGGATCCGCAGCCCCGGCGCCGCGACGCGGTCGCCGGAGATCACCGCCGCCGCCGCACCGTCGCCGAACAGGCCGGAGGCGATCAGGTTGGGGAGCGAGAGGTCCTCGCGCTGCAGCGTCAGCGAGCAGAGCTCGACCGCGAGCAGCACCGCGACCTCGTCGGGGAAGGCCTTGACGTAGTCGGCCGCGCGCGCGATCCCCGCCGCGCCCGCGACGCAGCCCAGGCCGAAGATCGGGTTGCGCTTGACGGTCGGCGGGAAGCCCATCCGGTTGGCGAGGCGCGCGTCGATCGAGGGGGTCGCGATCCCGGTGACCGAGACGAAGAAGATCGCGCCGAGGTCGGAGACCGCCAGCCCCGCGGCCTCGAGCGCGCGCTGGATCGCCTGCTCCCCGACCTGCTGCGCGACCCGGATCCACGCGTCGTTGGCCTTGCCCCAGGTGTCGAGGTCCGGGTAGTCGGTGATCGGGATCGCGAGGTGGCGGCCGCCGACGAGCACGTTGCGGTGCAGCGTCTCGAGCCGGGCCTGCTGGTGCGCGGGGAGGTTCCAGTGCGCGGTGAGGGCCGCGAGCAGTTGCGGCTGGTCGTAGTAGTGGGGCGGGACGGCGGTTCCGACCGCGGCGAGACGCACGGCGAGGTCCTCCGGAGCAGCGACCGTTTTGACGATACACCGGCCCCGGTCGATTTGCCCGCGGGGCGCCGTGTAACCGCGCGGGCGCGTTCCGCATCGATGGGAGACAATCGGCCGCCGCTTCCGCGAGGGGAGCCGGCCGCGGCGCCCGGCGCCGGAGGAGCTCCAGATGCCCGTGGAAAGTGCCGTGCGCGCGATGGCCGGCGTCCTCGTGCTGGCCAGCCTGGCCCTGGGCTGGTTCGTCAGCCCCTACTTCCTGCTGTTCACCGCCTTCGTCGGCTTCAACCTCTTCCAGTCGGCGTTCACCGGCTTCTGCCCGGCGGCGATCGTCTTCAAGAAGTGCGGGGCGTCGGGCGAGTTCTGCGGCGTCTCCCGCAAGGCCGCCTGAGCGGGCCGCGAAACCCGGCCGTAAGTCGCCCGGCGCGGGGACGCGTCGTATAACCGGCCGATGAGCGAAGGCCGCAACCGGCTCGGCGCGGAGAAGTCCCCCTACCTGCTGCAGCACCGGGACAACCCGGTGTGGTGGTACGCCTGGGGTCCGGAGGCCTTTGCCGCCGCCGCGGCGCGGGACTGCCCCGTCTTCCTGTCGATCGGCTACTCCACCTGCCACTGGTGCCACGTCATGGAGCGCCAGAGCTTCGAAGACCCCGCCGTCGCGGCGGTCCTCAACGACGGCTTCGTCGCGATCAAGCTCGACCGCGAGGAGCGGCCGGAGATCGACGCGATCTACATGGAGGTGACGCAGGCGCTGACCGGCCACGGCGGCTGGCCGATGTCGGTCTGGCTGACGCCCGAGGGGCGGCCGTTCTTTGCCGGGACCTACTTTCCGCGCGACGCCTTCGTCGACCTGCTGCAGCGGATCGGGCAGGCCTGGCGGACGAGGCGCGGCGAGATCGAGGCCCAGGGGCGGGCGCTGGCCGAGGCGGTGCGCGAGCGCGCCGGGGCCGGGCCGGCCGGCGAACTGGACGACGGCGTGCTGCGCGCCTTCGTCGACGGCTGGCGCGGCCGCTTCGATCCGCGCCACGGCGGGACGCGCGGCGCGCCGAAGTTCCCGCACGCCTGGGACCTGCAGCTGCTGCTGCGCGTGCACCGGCGGGGCGGCGACCCGTTCGCGCTGGAGGTCGTGACGAAGACGCTGGACGGGATGGCCCGCGGCGGGATCTACGACCACCTCGGCGGCGGCTTCGCGCGCTACTCGGTCGACGAGGCCTGGTTCGCGCCGCACTTCGAGAAGATGCTCTACGACCAGGCCTCGCTGGCGACCGCCTACACCGAGGCCTCGCAGGTCACCGGCCGGCGCGAGTACGAGCTGGTCGCGCGCGAGATCCTGGACTACGTGCTGCGCGACCTGGCCTCGCCGGGCGGCGGCTTCTGCTCGGCCGAAGACGCCGACTCGGAGGGGGTCGAGGGGAAGTTCTACGTCTGGACCTGGGACGAGCTGGCGGCGCTGCTGCCGGAAGAGGACTTCCGCGCCGTGGTCGAGGCCTTCGGCGTGGCGCGCCACGGCAACTGGGAGCACGGCACGAACATCCTGCACCTCGCGGAGGGACAGGAGCGCGCGACGCGCCCGCCCCGGCTCGCCGCGGCGCTGGCGCGGCTGTTCGAGGCGCGCGCGCGGCGGATCCGGCCGCACCTCGACGACAAGGTGCTGGCCGACTGGAACGGCCTGGCGATCGCCGCGCTTGCGCGCGCCGGGCGGGCCTTCGGCGAGCCGCGCTTCGTCGCCGCGGCGCAGCGCGCGGCGCGCGGCGTGCTGGAGTCGATGCGCCGCCCGGACGGCGCGCTCTGGCACCGCTGGCGCGACGGCGAAGCCGGGATCCCGGGGCTG
>CAYZDB010000066.1:0-11632 GCA_964476985.1 uncultured Acidobacteriota bacterium
CTGCACGGCGACGCCGCGCCCGACGCGCTGCGGATCGAGGGGGTCGCGGCGCCGACGGCCGGCCGGTCCCGTCCGATGGGCGGCGCGCCGGCGACGGGTGCGCCCGTCGCGACCGCCCCGGCAGCCGATCCGTTCGCGGCGCCGGGCTGGACGACGATCCTCTCAGACAACTTCGAGGGGTCGGCGGTCCAGTGGCAGGTCGACAGCATCGGCAGCACGTCGTGGATCTACCCCGAGTACTCCACCCTGCGAGCTCACAGCGGGTCGCGTTCGGCCTACATGACCGGCTGGGACAACTGGAACCAGACGACCCTGGGGCCGCCGTACCCCGAGGGCGTCGATACGATCCTGAAGACGCCGCCGCTCAACCTCGCGGGGTACGAGGAGGCCTACGTCGAGTACTGGTTCTGGGCCGAGTACGAGAACCCGGCGGCCTGCGCCGGGCAGAGCCCCGCGCTCTGCGACTACGGCAAGGGCTACGTCTTCGACCCGGCGACGCAGAGCCTGGCGGGCGGATTCATCGCCGTCCCCTTCACCGGCCAGCTCTGGGCCGACCCGACCGCGCAGAACGGCTGGCGCCGGGTGCTGGTCCGGGTCCCGCCGCCGCTGCTCAAGAACGGCGTCGAGTTCCGCTGGGAGTTCCTCAGCGACGCCAGCGTCGGCGCCACCGGGCTGTTCATCGACGACGTCCGGATCGTCGCCACGGCCAACGTCGACACCGAGCCGATCGGCAACGACCCCTACGGCGCGCGCCAGTACGAGCTGAAGAACGTCGGGCAGATCGCCGGCCTGGGGAACGACAACAACGACCTGAACGTCGCCGAGGCCTGGAACGAGGTCACGGTCTCGCCGGGCGTGGTGGTGGCCGTGATCGACGACGGCGTCGAGCTGGCCCACCCCGACCTCAACCTGGTGACCGGCTACGACGGCGACACCGGGGCGGTGGGCGGCGCGCCGCGCGATGCCAACTCGAACCACGGCACGGCCTGCGCCGGGAACGTCGGCGCGGTCCGCAACAACGGGATCGGCGTCTCCGGCACCGCGCCGGGGGTCAAGATCATGCCGATCCACAACGGCGGGACCGAGGCCACGCTGGCCAACGCGATCGCGGTCGCGGTGAGCCACGGCGCGTCGGTGCTGTCGAACTCCTGGGGCTGGGTCGGGGCGCCGAACTCGGCGATCACGACGGCCTTCCAGAACGCGCTGGCCGCGGGCCGGGCGGTGCTGATCGCCGCCGGCAACGGCCCGGACCGTCCACCCTGGGTCTACGAGACGGCCTTCCCGTGCAACCTGACCGCGCAGATGGACGTCGTCTGCGTCGGCGCCTCGAGCCCGACCGACGAGCACAAGAGCGCCTCGTCGTCGGACGGCCTGACGAGCTGGGGATCCAGCTACATCGGTGCCGGGCCAGACGTGGTCGCGCCGGGGCCGTGGAGCTACACCACCGACCGGTTGGGCGCCGTGGGCTACAACGACGACCAGGCCAAGACCGGCGTCGATCCCAACTACGAGTACCAGTTCGGCGGGACGTCCTCTTCGACGCCGAAGGTCTCCGGGATCGTCGCGCTGATGCTCTCGAAGAACCCGGCGCTGACGCCGGCCCAGGTCAAGTCGATCCTGCGCCAGACGGCCGACGACATCGACACGCCGGGAGAAGACGACAAGACCGGCACCGGGCGCGTCGACGCCCAGGCGGCCGTGCTGGCCTCGGGCGGCGGCGGCGGGGGCAACCCGCTGCCGGTGCTGACCGGGATCTCGCCGTCGAGCGCCGAGGCGGGCTCGCTGGGCTTCACGCTGACGGCGAGCGGGAGCAACTTCATCAACGGCTCGGTCGTGCGCTGGAACGGGGCCGACCGGCCGACCAGCTTCGTCAGTGCCTCGCAGCTGACGGCGATCATCGCCGCGGCCGACATCGCCGCGGCCGGAACCGCGCAGGTGACGGTCTTCACGCCGGCGCCGGGCGGCGGTACCTCCGCCGCGCAGACCTTCACGATCACCGGCGGCGGCGGAGGTGGCGGCAACACCGCGACCGCCAGCCACGCCTGGACCAACAACGGCGCGTACCCGGTCAAGGCCCGGGCGCGCTGCGCCTCCGACACCGGCAAGGTCTCGGGGGATTCCGCAGCGCTCACGGTCACGATCACCGGCGGCGGGGGCGGCGGCACGATCACCACGCCGCGCACGCCGAGCGGTCCTGCGTCCGGCGTGCCGGCCACGGCCTACGAGTACCGCTCGGGCGGCGCGACCTGCAGCCTCGGGGAGGCGTCGCAGTACCAGTTCGACTGGGGCGACGGGACGATGTCGACCTGGATCACGCCCGCGGGGCTGGCGGGCGCGGACGGGTCGCTTGCTCCCGAGGCCGCGGCGTCCTTCGGCTCGGCAATGCCGGTCGAGACGGCGGGCAACCCGCGCGCCGACCTCGAGCAGCTTTCGCCCCTGGCGCGGCAGCACGGCCGCGTCCGCGTGATCGTCACGCTGCGCGAGCCGTTCGCGCCGGAAGGACTGATGGCGCCGGCGTCGGCGATCGCGCAGCAGGACCGGATCGCGCAGGCCCAGGACGCGGTGCTGGCGCGGCTCGCAGGCGAGGCGTTCTCGCTCCACCGCCGCTACCGCTCGGTCGCGGCGCTGGCGCTGGAAGCCGATGCGCGGACGCTCGAGCGGCTGGCGGCCAGCCCCGAGGTCGCGCGGATCGAGGAGGACCTCCGGCACGACGTCACGCTGGCCCAGAGCGTGCCGCTGGTCGGGGCCCCGGCCGCGTGGTCGGCCGGCTACACCGGCGCCGGCCAGGCGGTCGCCGTGCTCGACACCGGCGTCGAGCGGAACCACCCGTTCCTGGCCGGGAAGGTGATCGCCGAGGCCTGCTTCTCGACCACCAGCGCGCAGAACGGCACGACCACCGCCTGCCCCAACGGCCAGTCGACGCAGACCGGGACCGGGGCCGCCACCCCGTGCAGCGGCCAGGGCTGCGACCACGGGACGCACTGCGCCGGGATCTCCGCCGGCAAGGGGAACAGCTTCTCGGGTGTCGCCAAGGAGGCCGCGATCGTCGCGGTCCAGGTCTTCTCCAACACCAACAACGGCGGCGCGACCAGCTTCACCAGCGACGACGTCGCGGCGCTGGACTGGGTCTACCAGCAGCGCAACAGCTTCGGCACCCCGGTCGCCTCGATCAACATGAGCCTGGGCGGCGGGCAGTTCTACAACGCCTGCGACGGCGACAGCCCGGCGATGAAGCAGGCGATCGACAACCTGCGCTCGGCCGGGATCGCGACCGTGATCGCCTCCGGCAACAACGGCTGGACCGACTCGATCTCGCACCCGGCCTGCATCTCGAGCGCGGTGGCGATCGGCTCGACCACCAAGTCCGACCAGGTCTCCGACTTCTCGAACGCGGCCTCGATGCTGAAGCTCCTCGCACCGGGGTCGGACATCAACTCGTCGATCACGGGGGGCGTCTTCGACGTCAAGAGCGGGACCTCGATGGCCACGCCGCACGTCGCGGGGGCCTGGGCGGTGCTCAAGTCGAAGAAGCCCTCGGCCACGGTCGACGAGGTGCTCGCGGCCTTCACCAGCACGGGGGTCTCGATCACCGACTGGCGCGGCAACGCCCTGGCCCGGCCGCGGATCCGCGTCGACCAGGCCGCGGCCGCGCTCTCTGGCGGCGGCGGGGGCGGCGGCGGGGACGCGGTGGCGCAGCACGCCTGGGCCACCGGGAACAGCTACCAGGTGAAGGTGCGCGCGCGCTGCGCGGTGACGCAGGGCGTCGAGTCCGGCTGGTCCGCACCGCTCACCGTCTCGATCACCCAGGCGGCCGAGACGGTCTCGGCGCCGACCGCGCTGTCCGGCCCGCTGACCGGCAGTCCGGGGCAGTCGCTGGCCTACACCACGGGAGGCGCCGCCTCGAGCCAGGGGAACCCGGTGCAGTACGAGTTCGACTGGCTCGACGGGACGACCAGCGGCTGGCTGCCGGCCGGGACCACGACCGCCTCGCACGCCTGGAGCACGGCCGGGACCTGGGGGGTCCGGACGCGGGCCCGCTCGGCGACGAACACCGCGATCGAGTCGGACTGGTCGGCGACGCTGCCGGTCAGCATCCGGCTGACGACCGGGCCCGATCTCGTGGCTTCCTGGAGCGGCGCGAAGCAGACCTGCAAGACCAAGAAGGGGGTCACGAACTGCACGATCACCGGCAAGCTGATCGTCCGCAACAACGGCACGGTCAGTTCGACCTCGACGCAGGCCTGGGCCCTCGTCTCGGTCGACAATCAGCCGTCGGACGACGACGGCCTCCTGAGGAGCTTCTCGGTCGCGGCGCTCAAGCCGCGGGCGTCGAAGTCGCTGAAGCTCAGCTTCAAGGTGCCTACCGGCTACACCGCGGCGGGGCTCTACCTGCTGGGGTACGTCGACCCGTCGAACACGATCGCCGAAACGAACGAGGACAACAACCTCGCCAACGGCGGGGTGCTCAGGTAGCGACAAGACCGGCGGGGCGATCCGCGACCGGACCGCCCCGCCGCAAGGTCGGCAGCCGGTCAGTAGTTCTCGGCGTAGATCTCGTAGAACGCCCGCGCGTGCTTGCAGCACGGGCAGACCTTCGGCGGCTCGGTCCCTTCGGCGACGTAGCCGCACTCGCGGCACTTCCAGCGCTGCGGCGCCGTGCGCAGGAAGACCGTTCCCTCCTGCACGCGGGCGGCAAGGCGACGGTAGCGCGTCTCGTGCCAGGCCTCGACCTGGCTGACCTCGCGGAAGGTCGTGGCGACCGCGGCGAACCCCTCGCGCTCGGCGACGTCGGCGAAGGCCGGGTAGAGAAGAGTCCACTCCTCGTTCTCGCCGGCGGCCGCGGCCAGCAGGTTCTCGGCCGTGGTGCCGACGCGGCCGGCGGGGAAGGTCGCGGTGATCTCGAGCGGCTCGCCGCCCTTCAGGTAGTCGAAGAAGAGGCGGGCGTGGACCCGCTCGTTGTCGGCGGTCTCGAGGAAGATCGCGCCGATCTGCTCGAAGCCTTCCTTGATCGCGGCCTTGGCGAACATCGTGTAGCGGTTCCTCGCCTGCGACTCGCCGGCGAAGGCCTTGAGCAGGTTCTTCTCGGTCTCGGTGCCGCGGATTTCGGCCATGACGTGCGCTCCGGGGACGGGAAGGGGGAGCCGCGAGCGTAGCATCCGCCCGCGGCTCACCCGAAGCGCATTCGCTGTAAGCCGGCCCCGCTACGGGCAGTCTCCGCTGGCGGCGACGCGCGGCTCGTTCGCGTTGCTCCTGCCGAAGCGGGCCGCTCCCGCGGCGCTCTCACCCGCCAGCACGAAGTCGCCGGTGCCGGGGTCGGGGCGCAGCGCGTCGAACGGGTGTCCCGCGGCGAAGCTGTCGCAGGCGATCGCCGTGACCGGGCCGAGATCGACCTGGCCGCCCGTCGCGCGCAGGTTGGCGAGCGAGCCCCAGATCACGTCGACCGCGCGGGACAGCCCGCCCGCGGGGCAGGCGCCCGGCGCGACGAACGCCAGGGCCGGATCGCTGCCCGGCGCACCGAGCGTCACGACAGCGCAGGCCGGCGACGCGCACGACGCCTCCTGGCCGTCGATCCGGCCGTTGCAGTCGTCGTCCACCGCGTTGCGGCAGCGCTCGGCGGCGAAGGGGTTGATCGCCCGGTCGGCGTCGTTGCAGTCGCCGGCGCAGGCGGCGACCAGGTCGCCGTCGGCGTCGACCTCGTCGCGGCCGAGCTGGCCGTCGCAGTCGTTGTCGACCAGGTCGCACAGCTCGGCCGCGCCGGGGTGGCGCGTCGCGAGCAGGTCGTCGCAATCGTTCTCGCAGACCGCCCAGCCGTCGCGGTCGGCGTCGGCCTCGGCCAGGAGCAGCGCGCCGTCGCAGTTGGAGTCGAGGCCGTCGCAGACCTCGGCCACGCCGGGGAACGCGCTCGCCAGCAGCGGGGCGCAATCGCAGCGGTCGCCCCAGCCGTCGTCGTCGCTGTCGGCCCAGCCGTTGCGCTGGTCGAAGACGCCGTCGCACGGCCCGGCGGGCACCGCCAGCGGCAGCGGGTCGCAGGCGTCGCCGATCCCGTCGCCGTCGCGGTCGAGCTGCGAGGCGTTGGACGCCGCGGGGCAGTTGTCGCAGCGATCGCCTCGCCCGTCGCCGTCGGCGTCAGGCTCCGACGCCTGGGCCGGGTCGAGGCCGAGCGGGACGCCGGGGCAGACGTCGGACGCGTCGGGCACGCCGTCGCCGTCCCCGTCGCCGGAGAGCATGCGGAAGGCGTAGACGCGGCCGGCGTCGGCCGGGGAGTCGGCGAACGGTGCGGCCACGACCAGCTCCGCGACGCCGTCGCGGTCGAGGTCGCCGCCGGCGACCGCGAGGCCCAGGCGATCGCCGGCCGCCGCGCCGCGCACGACGGCCAGCGCCCGGTCCTCGCTGCTGCCCTGGTCGATCTGCACCGCGTCGCCGGGCGGGAGCGCGAGCCCCGTGGCCCGTCCGAGGTCGGCGCCGGCCCCGTCGACCAGCGGTTGGCCGGCGAGCAGCTCGCGCCGCCCGTCGCCGTCGAGGTCGGCCAGCGCCAGAGACGAGCCGAAGCGCGCATCGGCCAGCGGGCCGAGCACGTCGACCGCGAGCGCGCCGGGCGTCACGGTCCGGGCGCCGCCCGGAGCGCGTCCGAAGGCGAGGCGATCGACGAACACCCGCCCGGCGCCGGGGCGCCCGGCGCTCGCGCCGCCCTGCGGCGCCGCCAGCACCAGGTCGGCGCGTCCGTCGTCGTCGCTGTCGGCCAGGACGAGACGCGCGCCGAACTCCGCGCCGGGCTCCGCGCCGCGGTACTCGAACCCCTTGGCGCGGTCGCCCGCGAGGCTCAGGTCGACCGGCGAGGTCGTCCCCGGCCCGCCGCGGAAGAGGTAGACCGCGCCGCCGCCGCCGAACATCAGCGTCGCGCCGACCGCCAGTTCGGCGCGTCCGTCGCCGTCGGCATCGCCCAGTGCGACGGCCTGGCCGATCCGCTCGCCCGCCGCGCCGAAGATGTCGAGCGCGGGGACGTCCCCGATCGCGAGGTCGTAGGTCGCCGGGAAGGAGCCGGGAGCGAGCGCGAAGAGCACCACGCGCCCGTTGTCGGTGCGGCGCGAGACGTCGGCGTCGGGGCACGACGCCGCGAGGTCGGCGTCGCCGTCCCCGTCCCAGTCGCCCAGCGCGAGCGCGGTGCCGAGCCGGCCTGCTTCACCAGCGCCGAGCAGCGAGACGGCCGCGGTCGCCGGGCCGATCGCGGTCGTGCCGGGCGCCAGCGGGGCGCGGTAGACGAAGACCGCGCCGGCGTCGGTCGCGCCCGGCCGGTCGTACCCGGGGCAGCCGACCGCCAGGTCGGGATCGCCGTCGGCGTCGACGTCGCCGATCGCCAGCGTGCGGCCGCAGTCCCAGGCCTGCGGGGCGGAGAGGATCGCGTCGGCCGGGATCGAGGCCAAGAGGCGGATCGCGTCGGGGAGCTGGCGCACGTTGACGACGTGCACGCCGTTCACCGGCCCGGGCCCCGTCACCGAGAGCGCGACGTCGGGCAACCCCTCGCCGGTCAGGTCGGCGATCGCCAGGGCGTGGCCGGCCTCGCCGCCGGCTGCCGGCCCGACGATCGTCAGGTCGGCCGTGCCGCCGGCGCCCAGGTCGCGGCGCAGCTGGCGCGCGCACGACGCGCTGCAGCCGTCGCCGTCGAGCGCGTTGCCGTCGTCGCAGCCCTCGCCCGGCTCCAGCGCGCCGTTTCCGCAGGACGCGCCGTCGCAGGCCTCGCCGATCCCGTCGCCGTCGGCGTCGACCTGGTCAGGGTTCGCGGCGTAGACGCAGTTGTCGAGCGCGTCGGCCACGCCGTCGCCGTCGCGATCCAGCTGCCACGCGGCGCTGCGGAGCGGCTCGCGGTTGCCGCGCGCGTCGACCGCGAAGAAGCGCAGCACCGTGTCGGTGGCGAGCGGCAGCGTCGCCACGGTCCCGAAGACCTCGGTCCCGGGGCCGCCGATCTCGGGGTCGGCCCCGCCGCGGCGCAGGTAGATCGAGCCCGGCTCGTCGATCGACAGCGTGACGACCGGCGCGGCCCCGACGTAGAGACCGGGCGGCGGGCTGAGCTGCGTCACCGGCGGCGCGGTGTCGGGGACCGTGTACTCCGCGGCGCGAGCGGAGATCGCGGCCAACGCGGCGGGGGCGCAGTCGGCGGCGATCACGTCGAACACCAGGTGCCCGGCGTTGGCGGCCAGGGCCGCGACCTTCGCGGGGTTTCCGGCCGCGGCGACGAGCGCGTCGGCGATCGCCCTGGCGCCGCAGGTCACCCTGGACGCGCCCCACAGCGGCGGGCCGCCGTTCTTCGACATGTTGCCGCCGCCCGTCCCTTCCTGGTCCAGCGCCGCGCGGCAGGCGGCCGCCAGCGCCTGGCCGCCCGCTTCGAGCGCGGCCAGCGCCGCGGGGTTCGTCGCCACCGACTCGACGGTCTGCAGCACGACGTCGGGCCGGCGGCGGACCGCGTCGAGCGTGCTCGCGGCCTCGGGGTCGGAGCCGCCGCTCGTCGCCGCGGCGGCGTCGAGGGCGACCGCACCCTGCACCGCGCCGGCGATCGCGCCGGAACGGGCGCGGGCGTCGGTCGCCAGCGCGGCGACGCGCGGCGCGTCCCAGCCGCGCGCGGTCAGCTCGGGCTGCAGCGCCGCCGGCAGCGTGCCGTCGCGGAAGAGCTGCGCCAGCGCGACCTCGCTCGGCGTGACCGCCCCGCCGCCCAGCGCCAGGATCGAGTCGAACAGCGCGGAGGAGAAGAGGGACAGCTCGTCGAAGAGGGTCAGCTCGGCGCGGTCGGCCGCGCCGTGCAGCAGGAAGGCGTGGGTCGCGAGGTCGGTCACGCTCGAAAGCGCCAGGACCTGCGAGCCGGCCAGCCCCTTGCGGCCGCGCCCGAGCTGCGTGCTCTCGAGGCTGGGGCTCGCGCCCAGCTCGATCAGCCGCTCGCGCGCCTCGTGGCCGGCCAGCGCGACGATCGCGCTGCTGGCGGGATCGAGCGCGATCCCCTCGCGCTGCTGGTCGCCGGCGTAGGCCGCGCGCGCCGCCGCCAGCCACGCGGCGCCGTCGTTCCATCCCGTCGCTGCGGACTCCGGCGCCAGTTCGAATCCGGCCAGGAACCGAACCAGCAGGAGGTCGCGGTCCGGTTCGCCCGCGTCGGGGGCGACCGGCAGCAGGTCGGCCGCGGTCGGGACCTGCAGGAACTGCCAGATCCCCGCGGCGCTCATCACGACCTGGTTGCGCGAGGCCAGCGCGCCGCCCGGGTCGAGCGCGGCGACGCGCGTGCCGGCGGGGGTCGGTGCGCCGCGCGTCGCGCTGCCGGAGAGCAGCCAGTCGCCTGCCGGGTTGGCGGGGGGCGCGTCGCCGCAGGTTCCGCTGTCGCAGCTCGCGCCCGACAGGCAGGGCTCGCCGGCGTCGGCGCCGCCGCGGCAGGTGAAGCCGCAGGCCCCGGCGGAGCAGTCGGCGTCGTCGTCGCAGGTGCTCCCCGCGGCCGGGCCGCCGACGCAGGCGCGCAGCGTCTGCGGATCGGTGTCGCGCAGCAGCTCGACCAGGTCGGAGACGCCGTCGCCATCCAGGTCGCCGGCCGCGTCGAGCGGGTGGAAGCCGGGGCGCGCCAGGCCCGACGGCAGGATCTCGTACGCGTCGGGGATTCCGTCGCCGTCGGTGTCGGCCTGCGGCGAGGCGGCGATCGTGTACAGTCCGGTGCGCGCCGGTCCGGTCGTCGCCCCGCAGCGGGTCAGCCAGCGGAGCGTCGTCGTGCGGTAGACGAAGAGCGGCGCGGCCGGCGTGCCGGGCGCGAGCGCGAGCAGGAAGGTGCCGGGGCTTCCCGGCGCCGGCGCGCTGCCGTCGAGCGTGTAGTGCAGCTCGCAACCCGTTCCTTGGTTCGAGAGGAAGCGCACCTCGACCGTCCGCGGGTAGCTTCCGCCCGGCGGCACCGGGAAGGCGTCGGGCACGGTCACGTCCGCCGGTGTCGCCGACGCCGCGATCGGCAGGTCGGTCCGGCCCTCGGTCCGTCGCGCCACGCCGACCCGGTCGGGGCCGTGCAGCCCGTCGAGCTGGAGCAGGATCGGGAAGGCCGGGAGCGGCGACGGCGGCGCGGTGTTGGGCGTCGTCGAGAAGAGCGTGAAGGCGCCGCCGCCGCTGGCGCGGAAGCGGTAGCGCGTCGTCGCCGCAGCCGGGGCGCGCGGGTCGCGCGAGAGGTAGACGTCGAAGTCGTCGCGGCCGTCCGGCGGCGCGACCAGGTCGCCGACGACCAGCCCGACGATCAGCTCGCCCGGGCTGCCCACGGGGTAGCTCGTGCCGGGCGCGAAGTTCCCGCCCCCGAGCCCGTCGACCAGCTGGACCGCGCTGCGAACCAGCCCGTCGGTCCCCAGCGTCTCGATCCCGACGAACAGGTCGATCGGGCCGGAGGGCTGGATGTTGCCGGTCGCGACGGCGCGGGCGTGGTCGCCCAGCGCCCAGCGCACCGGCGGGCGGAACGAGCCGTCGGGGTTGGCGTACTCGACCTCGAGCGTGCCGTGGAGCGCGGGCTGGGCCGCGGCCGGGCCGTGGGACAGAGCGAGTCCCAGCACGGCCAGCGTGGCGGGTCCGGCGAGCGCGGCGAAACGGTTGCGGCGGCGCGTGGATCGCATCGTCAGGTCCCCCGTCACGGCGCGGTGATCGACGTGGTGCCGAAGCGGACCAGGAACTCGCCCGACTCGGTCGTCCGCACGACGGTGTAGCTGTAGGTCATCCCCGGCTCGACGTCGGTGTCGGTGTACGACAGCGCCGCCGGGTTGGGTCCGGTCGTCGGGCAGACGAACGGCGGCGAGATCTGCTGCCAGCGCCCGCTGCCGCGGCGGCGGAACACCACGAACGGACGGTCGTTGGGGTTGCAGCCCTGCGGATTGGCGGTCCAGCTCAGCGTGATCCGCGGCGGCGAGGCGGCGTAGGCCAGCGTCAGCTCGTCGAACGACTGCTGCAGGAAAGTGTTTTCGCGGCGGTGCTCGGGCCAGGCCAGCACGCCGGCCACCGGCGGCTCGCCGTCCCACGGGTAGGGCCGGGTCATTCCTTCCCGCCCGCTCCAGCCGATCGCGCGCAGCGAGAGGACCAGGTCGTCGAGATCGCCGACCGCGACCTGCAGCACGTAGAGGTCCTCGATCTCGTTGTAGTAGAGGAACTCGGCGGCGACCGGGTCACCGGGGAGCGTGAAGCCGGGGAGCTCGGCCAGCGCGCGCGCGCCGGCCTTCACGGCGTACTGCCCGGGGTCGACCAGCCCGCCCAGGTTGACCTGCGGCCCGACGAAGACGCTCTCGGCCTCGCTGGGCTGGGCGTCGTCCGGTCCCTGGACCTGGCGCGCCAGCGAGAAGCCCAGCAGCCGCTCGCGCTTGAGCGAGCGGAAGCGGATCTTGATCCGGCCGTCGCCGACCGAGGCGACCGAGACGATCTGCGGCGCCGGCAGCGGCAGGCCGAACGAGATGAACTTCAGCGGCGACGACTCGGGGCCGAGGTTCCCGCTCTTGTCGAACGGCACGACCTTGATCCAGATCGGCGTGTCGGTGGTCGGCGTGAAGTCGACCTCGAACGGTCCGCCGACCTCCTCGCCGGCCTCGTAGGTCACGCCGTCGAAGGAGCGGAAGACGCGGTAGCGGAACGGATCGCCGGGCGCGGTGGG
>CAYZDB010000067.1:0-11566 GCA_964476985.1 uncultured Acidobacteriota bacterium
CGACGTCGGCGAGGGGCGCGACGGGATCGTCAACGCGCTGGAGCAGGTGCGCTGCCGGACGCTGGTCGTCGGGATCAGCAGCGACCAGCTCTACCCCGCGGCCGAGGTCCACCTGGGGGCCGACATCCTGAACCGGCTGGGAAAGCCGGTGGAGTACGCGGAGATCCGCTCGCCGCACGGCCACGACGCGTTCCTGCTGGAGACCGGCCAGCTCGCCGAGATCCTGCGCGACGCCGCGCTGCGGCCGCCGGCGCCGGTCCCCTCGCCCGCCGCGCGCGAGGCCCGCACGGTGCGGGTCGCGGTGCTGGGCGCGGGGCGGGTCGCGGCGCTCTTCGCACGGCTGGTGCGCGAGCGGCACGACGCGCTGGTCGAGGAGCTGGGACTGCGGCTCGAGCTGGCGGGGGTCGCCGACGTCGACCCGGCGCGGGAGCTCGACCCGGAGCTGGCGCGGCTCGGCGTCTCGACCGACCCCCAGCGCCTCGCGCTGCTCGACGACGTCGACGTCGTGTTGGAGGTGACGCGCGGGACCAGCGTGCTGCCGATCCTGGAACAGGTCCTGCGCCGGCGGCGGCCGGTCGCAACGACCAACAAGTCGCTGGTGCGCGAGCACGGCGCGGCGCTGGAGCGGCTGGCCGCGGAGCACGGCACGCGGCTGGCCTACCACAACGCGATCGCCGCGGGCTGGCCGCTGATCTACGCGGTCGAGCGGCCGCTGGCGCACGCCGAAGTCGCCGGGATCCAGGCGATCCTGTCGTCGACGGTCAACATCGTGCTGGAGCAGATCGAGGCCGGCGCCCTGCCGGACGAGGCGCTGGCGGAGGCCGTCGCGCTCGGCCTGACCGAGCCCGACCCGGAGCTGGACCTGTCGGGCTGGGACAGCGCGCAGAAGCTGGCGATGCTGGTGGCGCGCGCGACGGGGCGGCGGCACCTGGTCGAGGAGCTGGCGGTGCGCGGGATCGGTGGGCTCGACCCGCTGCTGGTGCGCGGCGCGCGCGACCTGGGGCTGCGGATCAAGCTGGTGGCGCTCTACGCGGCGAGCCCCGACGGCGCGGTGGCCGGCGTCCTGCCGCTGGCGGTGCCCGCCGACGGCCACCTGGGCGGCGTGCGCGGCGACGGCAACGTCGTCGTGATCGACGGCGGCGAGCAGGGCGAGGTCGTGCACCTTGGCCGCGGGACGGGCAGCCTGCCGATCGCGACCGCCGCGCTGAACGACGTGCTCGGCCTCTTCCACCCCGCGCACAGTTGGACCGGGCGCTACCCGCGGGCCGAGCGCCCGCCCGCCGCGCCGCGGTTCGCGCGGTTCCTGGTGCCGTCGCGCGGCGGGCCGGAGCTGCTCGACGAGGACGCGCCGGGGGCGGTCCCGCTGCTGGAGGCGCTGCTGGGGCGGCGGTGAGTGCTGCCCGGAGTCGTGCGCGACCTGTCTCGCCTTCCTCGGTAGTCGTGCGGTTGACGAAGGCCGAGGGATCAGGCTTCGTTCCCCAGATCGGATGCATGTCCTTCGGCGCCCCCACGGGCGGCGCGGTTACCAAGCGTAGGCGCTTGACCCGATGTGCCGAATCGCTGTAGAAATGGATTCTCCAGGGAGCTTTCGTGCGCGAGGACTGCACCAGTCAAAGACCGATCCCCGAGCAATCCCGAGCGGCTGCTTTCGCCTACATCACGTTTTCCAGATCATCGGGCGTCATCGGCGGATCCACTCGGCAACGCGGAACTTTGGCGGGGTTCAACTCCTGAAGGGAGGGCTAATGCGACGGTGCGTTTTCAGCGCCATGATAGTCGTACTCCTTCTTACCTGTTCTGTGTACGCTGCGATAGCAGGCCCCGTCTGGGGGGAGGTCGCTCTCGGGTGTGCTGCGACCGGGTTCCAAGGTCCCACCTGCTACTGGATTTGTGAGCGATACACCGGTGATCAGTCTATTTGCTCGGAAGACAACGCCTGGGCGGTGTACGCCATGCAACAGGCGTACCAAGATTCGAGCTTACCCTGACAGACGGCCACGGTTCGCTCCTCGCGTTTCATTTGCCCCCGTGTGAGCAGCGGGTCGGTGCCATGCGGCGCGAGGAGTCGGAAGGTGGTTGCTGGCGGGCCCTGGCTCCGAATCGAGCCATGCGGGTTTCAGGCGAACCTCTGGATGGAGTCACGGTCCCGAGTGGCCTCCCCACTTGCGTGAGTCTGCTTCTTGCAGGCCGGGACCGGCTGGCAACCGATCGAAGCATCGAATCGCTTGCTAGTGCAGTATCGCAAGAGCATGGGTTCTCGTGGATAGCAGCACGATGCCGTGGTGCGCGGTTCCTTCGTCGGCCAGCCGGCCGTTTCCGCTATCGTCGCGCCTCGATCGCGGCCGCCATTCTCCTCCTCGGTGCGCTCACCGCACCGCCCGGATTCGGGACCGGGCAGCGTTCCTCACTCGGCGCGGGAGTGCCGCCAGCTACTCCCGTTCCCGGCAGCTCAGCCGTCTCGATCGTCTACCCCTCGCCGCTCGACCTCTGGTCGGGATCGAGCGTTCTTCGCGTGCGCGTCGATTTCCCAGGGCCGGAGACCGCGATCCCCGCATCGCTCCAAATCCGGTACACGGCGCTTCCAGGGATCGACCGGGAGCTGCCGGCCCAGGACTGTACGGCCGCTGCCAGTGCCGAGACGGACGCGAGGACCGTGACCTGCCGCGTCGACTTGCCGGCCGACTCGCCGGCACGGCGGGTCGAGGTCGCACTGCTCTCGGGCTCGGGCGAGGTGCTCGCGCGGCAGTCGGTGACCACCTTCCCGTTCGTCCCCGAGCTGCTCGTCGAGAGTGCCGCCGGACCCGTGGTCGAGGCCCAGATCAACGCGGCACCCGAAGCGCTCGCGGACCTCCTGCAACACCCCGAGCGCCTCCGCGGCCGAGTCGGGTCCGTGCCGGTCGAGGCGACCCGGATCACTCGTGCCGCGCCCCCGTCACGGGTGGGGCTTTTCCTGCTGATCGACGGGTCGGACAGCATGATGACCAACGACGCCAACGTGCGGGCCGCCGCGGCCAAGGCCCTCGAAGCCCTCCAGGAGCAGTCCCGCGGTTCGATTCCCGTGCGCTGCAACGTCGCGTTCTTCGACCACGAGTACCACAGCCAGACGCGGGGTTGGACGGGCGACATGCAGGAGTGCCTCTCCTCCATCAACGCTCCGGCGCCGCGGGGAGCCACCCACGTCGACCATGCGGTCGTGGCGATGACGCGCGAGATCGTGGCCGAGATGGCCGGAAGCTCGAGCGCGGCGCCGACCCGGATCGCTGCCCTCGTCGTGTCCGACTTCGGCCAGGGTGACGGCTTCCGGGGGGCTCCGGTCCTGGGCGCCCTCCAGACCCTGGCCCGGTTGGGGGTCCGGCTGCACGTCGTCGTCGCCGGCGCCCTCGGCCGCAACACGATGGTGCCGGGTGGCGCCGGGATGACCGGCGGGAAGCGCCTCTCGTTCGCCGAACTCGTGCGGGAGTTCCCGGTGCTCGTGGAAGAGGACGTGTTCGGCGTCTACGCCGTCGAGCTGGCCCCCGAGCAGCGGGATCGCGCGGCATGGCGGCGACTGTGGTCCGCAATCGATGACGGCGCGTGGCTCTCCCTCGAGGTTCGCACCGCGACGGACCTCGAACGTGCGGGCGGCTTCGATCTCGCCTATTCCCGTTACCTCGCCTCCCGCGACTCGGCATCGAAAGGGGCAGAGGCCGCCCTCGAGAGCGAGGACGCGAGTTACGACCAGAAGTTGCGCGCGGCGCAGTTCCTGTGGCCGTACGTCACGGATGCGGCGCGAATTGCCGACGGGCGCTCCTCAGCGCTCGCAGTCCGGCTGCTCGAGAGCCTCCGAAAGTCGGTCGAGTCGGAACTACCGAGGCGACTCGCCCAATACCGGCGCCGGCTGGACACGGGCCGAAGGACCCTGGCCGGGACCTCTGCTTCCGCCGACCTTCTCCAAGGCCAGGTGACTGCGCTGGAGGCGAGGCTCGCGGGCTGGACCGATCGTGCCGCGGCACTGGCCTCGCAGGAGGACCTGGCCGCACGGATCCTGCTGCTGCGCGAGATGCTCTCCGCGAGCGAGCGCGAGCCGTTCGACGGGTTCGTCCGGACGGCGCTCGATCTGGCGGGGCGCGCGAGCCTGGGAGCCATGCTCTCGCTGCGCGACGGCGGGGACGCGCCCGGCGCCCGCGAGCTGCTCGAGACGCTCGAGAAACTCGGGAAGGCGGGGATGCGGCCGTTCTGGATGATCGCCGAGCGCGATCTCGCGGCCTACTTCATCAATGCCTACGCCGGCGCACGCCAGGCCGAGGAGGGCTGCGCCGGCGCCCGGGCGATGCCCGCGGCTGCAAGGCGTTGCGCGACGGTGGCGGAGGCGGTCGGTTTGGCCCGGCGGATCGTCGGCGACGAGGCCGCGGC
Organism: uncultured Acidobacteriota bacterium; assembly: GCA_964476985.1. Lineage (GTDB taxonomy): Bacteria > Acidobacteriota > Polarisedimenticolia > J045 > J045 > JALOKP01. The sequence goes on from CAYZDB010000067.1 coordinate 4,393, forward strand.
GGCCTTCGAACGCCGCCGCGGCCTGGCGGCCCCGCCAGCCCGGCATTGACCCCTAACGAACTCGGCACCGTTGCCCCGTAAATCACGCGATTCGATGCGCGGGGTCCAATTCTCCCTTGTGCCTTCCGCGCGACCTGTGCTTTCCTGACAAACCATGAAGGAAGGGCTGGTTCACGCGTCGCACCTGTTCCGCATGGCCGGGCTGTTCGTCGCCGGGATCGTCCTGTTCCTGGTCGTGCGCTCGCTCCTCGTCCCGGCCGACTTCGGCAAGTACGGCCACTTCCGCGCCGGCGCGCTGGCCGACAACCGCGACAAGCCGGTCGTCTACGCCGGGCGCCAGGCCTGTACCGACTGCCACGACGAGGCGGTGAAGCTGAAGAGTGCCGGGGCGCACGCCGGGATCGGCTGCGAGACCTGCCACGGCGCGCTCGCCGCGCACGCGGACGACCCCGCCGCCGGGAAGCCCCAGCGGCCCGACCCGCGAGCCACCTGCCTGGTCTGCCACGAGCGCAACGCCGGCAAGCCGTCGTGGTTCAAGGTCATCGTGGTCGAGGAGCACGCCCCCTCGGGCCCGTGCGCCGACTGCCACGCACCCCACAGTCCGGCCGTCGGCTGAGACGGGAGGACGCCGTGGACTCCGCACGCCGGAACTTCGTTGCCGCCTCCGGGAAGCTGCTGCTCCTGACGCCCGTCGCGGCCGCCGCGCTGGACTGGGTCCTGGCCGGCGAGCCGGAGAAGGCCCCCGGCTACGCGCTCGACGACCACTGGTGGGCCTTCACGATCGACATCGCCCGCTGCATCGGCTGCGGGAGCTGCGTCCGGGCCTGCAAGACCGAGAACCACGTGCCGCTGGAGCCGTACTACTTCCGCACCTGGGTCGAACGCTACCGCGTGAAGGGCGCCGACGAGGAGCATCCGCAGGTCGACTCGCCCGACGGCGCCTACAACGGCTTCCCGGTCCTGCCGGCCGCCCCCGACGAGAAGAGCTTCTTCGTCCCCAAGCTGTGCAACCACTGCGCGCACTCGCCCTGCGTCCAGGTCTGCCCGGTGGGCGCGACTTTCGAGTCGCCGGACGGCGTCGTGCTGGTCGACAAGAGCTACTGCCTGGGGTGCCGCTACTGCGTGCAGGCCTGCCCCTACGGCTGCCGCTACATCCACCCCGAGACGATGACCGCCGACAAGTGCACGCTCTGCTACCACCGGATCACGCGCGGGCTGACCACCGCCTGCGCCGAGAACTGCCCCAGCGGGGCCCGGCGGCTCGCCGACCTGAAGGACCCCAAGGACCCGATCCACGCCTTCCTGCGCGAGAACGCTATCCAGGTCCTGAAGCCGCAGATGGCAACCGGTTCCAAGTGCTACTACAAGGACCTCGACGGCGCGGTGAGGTGAGCGATGGAACACCTGGTCGACACCGTGCAGGGCTTCATGTACCCCAACGAGATCGAGCTGCAGTGGAGCGTGCTGATCGTGCTCTACCCGTTCCTGACGGGACTGGTCGCGGGCGCCTTCATCCTCGCCTCGCTGGAGCGGGTCTTCAAGGTCGAGGCGGTCAAGCCCACCTACCGGCTTGCGCTGCTGACCGCGCTGGCCTTCCTGATCGTCGCGCCGCTGCCGCTGCAGATGCACCTGGGGCACCCCGAGCGCTCGTTCGAGATGTACCTGACGCCGCACACCAACTCGGCGATGGCGATGTTCGGGTTCGTCTACCTCTGGTACCTGATGGCGGTGCTGGTGGTCGAGATCTGGCTGGACTACCGCAAGGAGATCGTGCAGCTCGCCCGCGAAACCAAGGGACCGCTGCGCTGGGTCTACCGCGCGATGACGCTGGGCTCGTACGACGTCAGCCCGGAGGCGCTGGCGCTGGACGACAAGGTCGGCCGGATCATCACCGTGATCGGAATCCCCTCGGCCTTCCTGCTCCACGGCTACGTCGGCTTCATCTTCGGCTCGATCAAGGCCAACCCCTGGTGGTCGACGCCGCTGATGCCGGTGGTCTTCCTGTTCTCGGCCGTGGTCTCGGGGATCGCGCTGGTCCTGCTGATGTACATGGCCTTCACCTGGGCCCGCGGCGAGCGGATCGACATGAAGTGCCTGGACACGGTGGCAATGTACCTGTTCTACGCCTTCGTGATCGACTTCGCGCTGGAGTCGCTCGACCTGATCCACCGGATCTACGAGGCCGACGAGTCGTTCCGCTCGCTCGACTTCATGGTGCGGACCAAGCTCTACACCTCGCACATCGTGATCCAGATCTTCCTGGGCACGATCACGCCGCTGGCCCTCCTGGCCCTGACCCAGCTCGTCACGCTCAGCGAAAAGGCGCGCCGGACGATCTACGCGATCGCCGCGACGCTGACGCTGATCGGGATCTTCGCGATGCGCTGGAACGTCGTGATCGGCGGGCAGCTCTTCTCCAAGTCGTTCCTGGGATACACGACCTATAAGCTGGACTTCGCGACGCGCGAGGGGCTGCTGCCGGCGATCATCTTCATGGTGCTGCCGTTCCTGATCCTGGCGGTGCTGGTGAAGCTGCTCCCGCCGTGGGAGAAGCGGACCGGCGGCGAGGCGTCCTGAGGCGCGGTCCCCCGGCCGCGCCGGCGGCTGCTATGCTCGCGGCATGAGCGACCTCTTCGCGGGGCTCGGGCTCGCGCCCGAACTGATCGAGACGCTGTCCGAACTGGGCTACGAGGAACCGACCCCGATCCAGCGCGAGGCGATCCCGCCGCTGCTCGCCGGCCGCGATCTCCTGGGCCAGGCGGCGACCGGCACCGGCAAGACCGCCGCCTTCGCGCTTCCCCTGCTGCAGCGGCTGGGGCGCACGCGGCCGGTCCCGCTGCAGCCGCGCGTGCTGGTCCTCGTGCCGACGCGCGAGCTGGCGATCCAGGTCGCCGAGGCGTTCCACCGCTACGGGCAGCGGCTCGACGCGGACGTCGTCCCGATCTACGGCGGGCAGGACTTCCGGCGCCAGATCCAGGCGCTGCAGCGCGGCGCGCACGTCGTGGTGGCGACGCCGGGGCGGGTGCTGGACCACCTGCGGCGCGGCACGATCGAGTTCTCCGGGCTGACCGCGGTCGTGCTGGACGAGGCCGACGAAATGCTCGACATGGGCTTTGCCGAGGACCTGGAGCAGATCCTCGAGGCGACGCCGTCCGGGCGCCAGACGGCGCTCTTCTCGGCGACGATTCCACGCCGCATCGCGGTGATCGCCGAGGCCCACCTGCGCGAGCCGGCGCGGATCCACATCCCGCAGGAGGTCCGCAGCAAGGAGGACCTGCCGCGGGTGCGGCAGGTCGCCTACATCGTCCCGCGGGCCCACAAGGTGGCCGCGCTGGGCCGCGTCCTCGACCTCGAGTCGCCGGCCCTGGCGCTGATCTTCTGCCGGATGCGGACCGAGGTCGACAGCCTGGCGCAGACCCTCTCCGGGCGCGGCTTCCGGGTCGAAGCGCTGCACGGCGGGATGTCGCAGGACCAGCGCGACCGGGTGATGCGCAAGGTCCGCGGCGGGACGGTCGACCTGCTGGTCGCGACCGACGTCGCCGCGCGCGGGATCGACATCGAGAAGCTGTCGCACGTCGTCAACTTCGACGTCCCGTCGTCGCCGGACGACTACGTCCACCGGATCGGCCGGACCGGCCGCGCCGGGCGCGGCGGGGTGGCGATCACGCTGGCCGAGCCGCGCGAGCACCGGCTGCTGCGCGCGATCGAGCAGGTGACCAAGCACCGGATCGAGGTCGCGTCCGTCCCGACGCTGCTCGACGTGCGGGCGCGGCGGCTGGACCTGACGCGCGGCGCGGTGCGCGACACGATCCTGGGGGGCGACCTGGACAGTTACCGCGTCGTCGCCGAGACGCTGGCCGACGAGTTCGACCCGATGGACGTCGCGGCGGCGGCGGTCAAGCTGGCCCACGAAGCGACGGCCGGCGGGCGCGAGCCGGACGAGGCCGAGATCCCGGCCGCGGCGCCGGAGCCGGAGCCGGCGCGCCCCCCGAAGGGCCGCAAGGCGGCCGGCGGGAAGCCCGGCGGCAAGCCGCGTCCCGGGCAGACCCCCACGCGCGGCGCGGGCGGGATGCTGCGGGTCTTCATCGGCGCCGGCCGCAAGGCCGGGATCCGCCCCGCCGACCTGGTCGGCGCGATCGCCAACGAGGCCGGCGTCTCGGTCCGCGACATCGGCGCGATCGAGATCGCCGACAAGTTCTCGCTGGTCGAGCTGTCCGAGGGGGTCGTCGAGCGGGTCGCGGCGGCGCTGCGGCAGACGACGATCAAGCGCAAGAAGGTCGTCGTCCGGATCGAGCACCCGGCGCCGCGCGCTCGCTAGGAGACGGGCACCAGCAGGCTGCAGCAGGTCAGCGCCCCCTCCGCCTTCGCCAGCTCCGACGCGTCGACGACCCGGAGCGCGATCCCCTCCGCCTCGAGCCGGGCCCGGGTCCGCTGGTAGGCCGCGGCGGTCAGGAGGCCGACTCCGACCCGCAGCACGTTCGCGGCGCTCGGCTCCGCCGGGTCGACCGGGAGCAGGTCGAGCCCGGCGAACGGCGCGAGGTCGATCCACTCCGGCTGCACCAGCAGCCGCCCCGGCGCGAACTCCGTGACGGCCGACTTGAGGTGCAGGCAGCCGCGCACCGGGACCGGGACGACCTCGAGCCCGTCCTCGGCCGCGAAGCGGGCGAACTGGGCGATCCCCTCAGCGTTGCTGCGCCCGGTGCGGCCGACGAAGAGCCGCGCCCCGACCCGCAGCACGTCCCCGCCGTCGAGCGTCCCGGGGGCTTCGATCGTGCGTAGCGCGCGGTGGCGCGCCAGCGCGGCGGCGACGCTCGCGGTCTCGGGCCGGCGCGAGGCTGCCCCGGGCCGGGTCACGACCGCGATCCGGTCGAGCACGACGGCCGCGTCCTCGACGAAGACCGCGTCGGGCAGCTCCGGCTCGATCGGCAGGCGCTCGAGCGTGCAGCCCAGCGCGGCCAGCGCCGCCTCGTACGCCGCGTGCTGGGCCGCCGCCCGCGCCGGGTCGATCGGCTCGCGCGCGAGGTGCGTCAGCTCGCAGCGCGCGAGGCTGGGGCTGACGCCCCGCGTGATGGCGACGATCCCCGGCACGGTCCCGGCCTCCTCCCATCCCCCCGGCCGGGGACGATATCACTCCCGGAACGTCATCGTCAGGTCGAAGACCAGCTCGTCGCGCCGGGTCTTGATGTCGAAGTTCATCTTGCGGAACAGGTGGAGCATCGACTCGTTGTCGCGCCGCACCTCGGCCGTGAAGCCGTGCAACCCCTGGCGCTTGGCGAGGAAGATCAGGTGGTGGATCAGCGCCGTGCCGATCCCGCGGTTCTGGTGGTCGTCGCGCACCGCGAAGGCGACCTCGGCCGTGTGCTTGGCCTCGTCCAGGTAGTACTCCCCCAGCCCCACGACCTGCTCGCGCCCCTCCGCCGCCACGACCGCCAGGATCACCATCTCGCGGGTGGCGTCGATCGCCACCAGCTGCTGCCGCCGGGCGTGCGGGAACGAGAGCTGCCGGCCGACGTAGCGCATCTCGAGGCTGCGGTCCGACAGCGCGCGGAAGAAATCCTCGATCAGCGCCTCGTCGCTGAGCTTGACCGGGCGCAGCAGCAGCGGCAGGCCGGTGCGGGTCGTGCGGTAGGCCTCGAGGTGCTCGGGGTACTCGCCCGCCTTCCCGGGCACGAAGACCTGGTCGGCGTAGACCAGGTGGCGCTCGCGCGCCATCTCGACCAGCGCCCCGCGGAAGTCGGGGTGGGCGATCGCGATCAGGTCCATCGCCCGCTCGCGGACGTTCTTACCGTGCAGGTGGGCGATCCCGTGCTCGGTCACGACGTAGTGCACGTCGCCGCGGTGCAGCGTCACGCCGACCCCCTCGGCCAGCGCCGGGACGATCCGCGAGACCGTCCCGCCGCGCGCGGTCGACTGCAGCGCCAGGATCGTCTTGCCGCCCGGCGCCAGCACCGCCCCGCGCGCGAAGTCGGCCTGGCCGCCGACCCCGCTGAAGAACCGCCGCCCCAGCGATTCGGCCGTGGCCTGCCCGGTCAGATCGATCTGCAGCGCGGCGTTGATCGCGGTCATGTTGCGCTGGCGCGCGATCACCAGCGGGTCGTTGGTGTAGTCGATCGTCCGCAGCGAGACGGCGGGGTGGCGATCGAGCCAGGCGTAGGTCTCGCGCCGGCCCATCACGAAGCTGCCGACCGCGCGCCCCGGGTCGAGCGACTTGCGGCTGTTGTCGACCGCGCCCGAGCGCATCAGCGCGACCACCCCGTCGCCGATCAGCTCGGAGTGGATTCCCAGGTGCCGGTGGTCGGCCAGGTGCTGGAGGATCGCGTTGGGCGTGGCCCCGTAGCCGACCTGCAGCGTGTCGCCGTCCCGCACGATCCGCGCCACGAAGCCGCCGATCCGGTCAGCGACCTCGTCCGGCACGGTCTGGTCGAACTCCAGGAGCGGCTCGTCGTGCGGCACGATCGCGTCGAGCCGCGACAGCGGGATCGCCCCGTCGCCGTCGAGCCACGGCATGTGCCGGTTGACCTGCGCGACGACGAACGCCGCCGACTCGACCGCGGCCCGCACGATGTCGACCGAGATCCCGAGGTTGACGTAGCCGTGCTCGTCGGGAGGCGTGACCTGGATCAGCGCCACGTCGACCGGGACGAGGCCGCGCCGGAAGAGGTCCGGCACCTGGGACAGGAAGACCGGCGTGTAGTCGGCCAGGCCGCGGTTGACCGCGTCGCGCGCGCCGTCGCTGACGAAGAAGGCGTTGAGGCGGAAGTGCGGCTCGAGCGCCTCCTGCACCAGCGGGGCCACGCCCAGCGTCCAGACGTGGTAGAGCTCGGCGTCGAAGATCGCCTTGGGGTGCTCGCGGGCGTACTCGGCCAGCGAGCGCGCCAGGAACTGCGGCTCGCCGCAGCCGGTGCCGATGAAGATCCGCTGGCCGCGGCGGATCCGGGCGAAGATCTCGTCGAGCGGGCGCAGCTTCTCCGGGTGATCGCGGCGCAGCCGCTCGAGCCAGTCGTCGGTCATGGGGGCGGGACTCGCGGCCGGGCGGGCGGGGGGCCGGCCGGGGCCATGATCCGCCCGGAGCGGGGGTTTGGGAAGGCCGCCGCCGCCGGGCCGTTCTGCTACCATCGGCCGTCCAGAAACGGGGAGGACGGACCATGACGAAGGCGCGGCTGGGCGTGGGCGT
>CAYZDB010000068.1:0-11534 GCA_964476985.1 uncultured Acidobacteriota bacterium
CTGGCCCGGCCTCCCCCGATGACCTCCCGCCGCCACAGCACCGCCCTCGAAGCGTCCGTCATCGCGCGGCTGGCGGCCCCGGTCGTCCTGGCGCAGATCGGCTGGATGTCCCTCGGGCTGGTCGACATGTGGATGGTCGGGCACCTCGGCCCCGAGGCGCTGGCCGGCGTCGCGCTGGGAGACCTCTGGATCTACGGCACGCTGCTGGTGGCCCAGGGGGTCATGATGGGCCTCGACCCGATCGTCTCCCAGGCCCACGGGGCGGGGGAGGGGGCGCGGGCCGGCGTGGCGCTGCAGCGCGGGGTCGTGCTCGCGCTGCTGCTCTCGGTCCCGGTGATGGTGCTCTGGTCGCTCACCGGGACGGTGCTGCGGCTGGCCGGGCAGGATCCCGCCCTGGCCGGGGTCGCGCAGCGCTACACGATGATCCAGGTCTTCTCGCCGGCCCCGTTCCTGGCCTTCGTCGCGATGCGGCAGTACCTGCAGGGCCGCGGGATCATGCTGCCGATGCTGGCGGTCGTGATCGTGGCGAACGTGATGAACGCCTTCCTCAACTGGGTCTTCATCTACGGCAAGCTGGGCGCGCCGGCGATGGGGGCGGTCGGCTCGGGGCTGTCGACGGGCATCACCCGGACCGTGATGCCGGTCGCGCTGGCCGGCATCATCGTGGCTCTCGAGCTGCACCGCGAGGCCTGGGTCCCGTGGAGCCGCTCCGCGCTCGACCTGGGGGAGCTGCGCGAGATCCTGGAGTACGGGATCCCGGTCGGGGCGTCGCTCGGGCTCGAGGTCTGGGCCTTTTCGATCGCCGGACTGTTCGCCGGCTGGCTGGGCGCCGACCAGCTGGCCGCGCACACGATCGTGCTCAAGCTCTCGGCCTTCTCGTACATGGTGGCGCTGGGGATCTCGCACGCCAGCGCGACCCGCGTCGGGAACCTGGTCGGGGCGGGGGATCGCCGGGAGGCGCAGCGCGCGGCCTGGGTCGCGATCGGGATGGCGGCCTCCGCGATGGCGCTCTTCGCGGTCGTCTTCACGCTCTTCCGCTGGCAGCTTCCGGCACTGTTCCTGCCCACGGGGGCGTCGGCGGCGATCGGCTTCGCGGCCGCGATCCTGCCGATCGCTTCGGCGTTCCAGGTCTTCGACGGGACGCAGGCCGTCGGCGGCGGCGTGCTGCGGGGGGTCGGCGACACCCGCCCGGCGGCCTGGTTCAACTTCGTCGGGTACTACGTGCTGGGACTGCCGCTCGCGGTCGTCCTGGCGTTCCGCGGCGAGGCCTGGGGGCTTCCCGGGCTGGGCTGGGGGCTGCCCGGGATCTGGATCGGCCTCGCCCTGGGCCTCGGCGCGGTCGCGGCGCTGCTGGTGCTCTACATCGCGCGGCGCGGGCCGCGACTCACTAGCGCGTGAACTTGCGGTACTTGATCCGGTGCGGCTGGTCGGCGTTGGCGCCGAGCCGGCGCTTCTTGTCGGCCTCGTAGTCGTCGAAGTTCCCCTCGAACCAGACCACCTGGCTGTCCCCCTCGAAGGCCAGGATGTGGGTCGCGATCCGGTTCAGGAACCAGCGGTCGTGGCTGATCACGACCGCGCAGCCGGCGTACTCCAGCAGCGCGTCCTCGAGCGCGCGCAGCGTGTCGACGTCCAGGTCGTTGGTCGGCTCGTCGAGCAGCAGGACGTTGGAGCCCGCCTTGAGCATCCGGGCCAGGTGGACCCGGTTCCGCTCGCCGCCCGAGAGGGTCGCCAGCTTCTTCTGCTGGTCCGCACCCCGGAAATTGAAGGAGCTGACGAAGCCGCGGGCGTTGATCGTCCGGCCGCCGATCTCGAGGTTCTCCTGTCCCTCGGAGATCGCGTCGTAGACCGACATCTCGTCCTTGAGCACGTCGCGGCTCTGGTCGACGTAGGCCAGCTTCACCGTCTCGCCGACGCGCAGCGTCCCGCCGTCGGGCTGCTCCTGGCCGGTGATCATCCGGAACAGCGTGGTCTTTCCGGCGCCGTTGGGCCCGATCACGCCGACGATTCCGCCGCGCGGCAGCTTGAACGACAGGTCCTCGATCAGCAGGTTGTCGCCGTACCCCTTGGTCAGGTGGTCGGCCTCGATCACGACGTCGCCCAGGCGCGGGGCGGGGGCGATGTAGATCTCGACCGACTCGGGGAGCTTCTGCTGCTCCTGCTCGACCAGCTTCTCGTAGGCGTTGAGCCGGGCCTTCCCCTTGGCCTGCCGCGCCCGCGGCGACATCCGCACCCACTCCAGTTCGCGCTCGAGGGTGCGCTGGCGGGTCAGCTGGGCCTTCTCCTCCTGCGCCAGGCGGTTCTTTTTCTGCTCCAGCCAGGAGGTGTAGTTCCCTTCCCAGGGGATCCCCTGGCCGCGGTCCAGCTCGAGGATCCAGCCGGCGACGTTGTCGAGGAAGTAGCGGTCGTGCGTGACGGCGACGACCGTGCCGGGATACTGCGCCAGGTGGTGCTCCAGCCACGCGACCGACTCGGCGTCCAGGTGGTTGGTCGGCTCGTCGAGCAGCAGCAGGTCGGGCTCGGAGAGCAGCAGCCGGCAGAGCGCGACGCGGCGCTTCTCGCCGCCGGAGAGCGTCGCCACCGCGGCGTCGCCCGGCGGGCAGCGCAGCGCGTCCATCGCCATCTCGAGCTTCTGGTCGAGATCCCACAGCCCCTGGGCGTCGATCTTGTCCTGCAGCTCGGCCTGCTCGGCGAGCAGCGTGTCCATCTCGTCGGCCTCGAGCGGCTCGGCGAAGCGGTCCGAGATCGCGTTGAAGCGGTCGATCAGCGCGAGCTTGTCGGCGGCCCCTTCCTTGACGTTGTCGAGGACCGACTTGGCCGGGTCGAGCTGCGGCTCCTGCTGCAGCATCCCGACCTTGATCCCCTTGGCGGCGAAGGCCTCGCCGTTGAACTGCGGGTCGAGCCCCGCCATGATCTTCAGGAGCGAGCTCTTGCCCGCGCCGTTCGCGCCCAGCACGCCGATCTTCGCGCCGAAGAAGAACGACAGCCAGATCCCCTTGAGGATCTCGCGGTTGGGCGGGACGACCTTGCGCAGGTCCTTCATGACGTAGATGAACTCGGGCATCGGGAAACCTCGGACGCGGGGGAGAGACCGCGAGGGCCGGGAGAGGATGCGCGAAGGGACCGCGCGGCGCAAGACGGCGGGCGCGCGGCGGGGGGCCGCGCGCCCGCCGGGGAGCGCTACGGGCAGGCCCGGCCGGAGCGCGGCGCGCCTTCCGAGTCGGTCCCCAGGTGGTCGCCGCACGCGTTCTGGACGCGCACGAGGTAGTAGAAGATGCGGCCCTTGGGCACCGCCGGATCGGCGGCCGCCAGGTCGGCCTCGTCGGACTCGAGGCACGTCGCGGCGCTCCCGTACCAGTCGGCGGCGACCGTGTTGCGCAGCGTGTCGTAGAGCACGCTCGTCGCCCCGGGCAGCGCCGGGGAGTCCCAGCGGAGCGTGGTCGTGATCTCGGACCGGGTGAGCCGCAGGCCGCGGACCTCGGTGGGGGCTGACCAGGTCGTCGCGTCGGTCGGACGGCAGTCGTCGCGACAGGTGTTCGCGGGGAAGTTCGGATCGCCCCAGCCGTCGCCGTCCCAGTCGGTACAGGTGTCGTACTCGTCTCCCGTCCCGTCGTCGTCGTAGTCGCGGTAGACCCGGACCTTGCCGTCGTTCCAGCCGGCGAGCGGCTGCGCGATCCAGCGGCCGTGGGACTGGAACGGCGAGGACGTCGGCCGGTAGAGCACGCGGACCCGCCAGTGGAGGAGACCGGCGCCGGGGTTGATCGTCTGGCTCGCCTCGTTGTAGGAGACGCCACTGTCGATCCAATTGACGTACCGCTCCAGGCCGGTTCCATCGAATGGCTGACCCGGCGCCTTGACCTCGGACTCGAGCTTGATGTCTCCGCGGCCAAGCAGGCAGCGGGTCCTTGCCGAGATCCGGAAGGCGAACTCGCTGTCCGAGCGTCCAAGCCAGGCGATCGGCACGTTGGAGTGGTAGCGGCGCTGCATCGGGAGGAAGACCGCGCCGCCCGGCTCGCCGTCGTTGCCGAGGTAGAGGAACGCCCGCCCCTCACCGCTCTCGGGGCGGCTCGCCTCGGGCGCGCCGACCAGGAGGTCGGCGTAGCCGTCGCCGTTGACGTCGCCGGCCCCCGCCACGCTGCGGCCGAAGTTGTCACCGGCGGCGCTGCCGCGTGCCGACCATCCATCCCCGAACGACAGTCCCGCCGCGCTTCCGAGGAACAGATCGGCAAGGCCGCTGTCGGCAACGGTGGAATCGTAGTGTGGTGCCCCCACCAGCGCGTCGGCATATCCGTCGCCGTTGACGTCCCCGGCGCCCGCCACCGAGAAGCCGAACCAGCCTCCGGCCTGCGTCGTCCCGTAGTTGAATCCCGGGTGCGCCGCCAGCCCGCTGGCCGAACCGTGGAACGCATACGCGCGTCCCGAGTCGACGTGGGGGGCGGTGTCTTCGAGGTAGGCCCCGACGAGCACGTCGCCGTACGCGTCCCCGTTGACGTCGCCCGCGGCAGCGACCGAGAAGCCGAAGTAGGCGCCCGCTTCGCTGTTCTCGAAGCTCCAGTCCGCATTCGCCGGCGTCCCGCTCGAGCCGAGCCCCGAGGACGAGCCGTGCCAGGCGAAGGCTGCGCCGGCGTTGGACGCCGGCGTGTCGTAGGCGTAGGCCCCGACGAGCACGTCGCCCGCCCCGTCGCCGTTGACGTCGCCGGCAGAGGAAACGGCGGCTCCGAAGCGCGCTCCGGACTGGTTCGCTTCCGCCAGCCAGTCGGCCTTGGCCGGCGTCGAGTCCGCGCCCAGGCCGCTCGCCGACCCGTGCCAGACGAAGGCTCCCCCTTCGTCGGTCTGGCCGTCGTCCCAGAACGGAGCGCCGACGATCACGTCGCCGTAGCCGTCCCCGTTGACGTCGCCCGCCGAGGCGACCGAGAAGCCGAAGTACGCACCCGCCTGCGCCCCCTCGGCGCTCCAGTCGGCATTGGCCGGGGTGCCGCTCGCGCCCAGCCCGCTGGCCGAGCCGTGCCACACGAACGCCGCCCCCTCGTCGGCGTCGGGGTTCGAGTAACCCCGCGCGCCGACGATGACGTCGCCGTAGCCGTCGCCGTTGACGTCCCCCGCCGAGGCGACGGAGTAGCCCATCCGCGCCTCGGCCTGGCCGGAATCGGCGGTCCAGTCCGGGAACGTGGAGGGCCCGCTGGGGGAGCCGTGATAGACGAAGACCTTGCCGTCGTTGCTGGCGCGGCTGTCGAAGAGGACCGCGCCGACGATCACGTCGCCGTAGCCGTCACCGTTGACGTCGCCCGCGGAGGCGACGGAGTAACCGAAGTAGGCGGTCGCCTGGTTCGAGTCGTCATCCCAGACGGCGCTCTCGGCTACGCCGGCCGGCCCGCCGAGGAAGAGCCACGCAGCGCCGTGGTCCGGGACCCCCGAGCTCTGGTCGGTCCAGTAGGGGCCGCCGACCAGGAGATCGCTGAAGCCGTCGCCATTGACGTCGCCCGCGGGCGCGATCGCGTCCCCCAGGTAGGACTGCGTCTGGTCGCAGAGGTAGCTCCAGTCCGGCTCCGTCCCGGGTCCGCCCGACCCACCGTGGTAGACCCGCACCTCGCCCCGCCCGCTGTGCAGGTCCTGGCGGGGGGTGCCGATCGCGATGTCGGCGTAGCCGTCGCCGTCGACGTCGCCCGCCGTGGCGACCGCGCGACCCAGCTGGAGATCGGCAGCCACGCCCTCCTCGAACCACGCCGCGTTCTGGTACAGCCCGCTGGCCGAGCCCCGGAAGAGCGAGACCGCCCCTTCCTCCGCGGCACCCCCGTCCCAGTAGGGAGCGCCCACGACCAGGTCCGAGTAGCCGTCGCTGTCGACGTCGCCCGCGGCCGAGACGGCCCAGCCGAAGCGCGAGCCCACCTGCGTGTCGCCCTTGCCCCAGTTCCAGTTGGTCCCCAGGCCCGTCGCGGAGCCGTACCAGACCCAGGCGCTGCGCTGCAGCGGATCGCCGATGTAGACGTCGGCGTAGCCGTCGCCGTTGACGTCGCCGGCGGTCCCGATCGCGCGCCCGTAGTACTGGTCCGTTCCGTCGTCGGGGTGGGTGAAGGACGAGCGCTCGCTCCACTCCTGCCACGCCGGCGGACCGGAGGCCGAGCCGCGGAACAGGAGCACGACGCCCCGGTTGCAGCCGGGGCAGCCGGCGTCGGTCCAGCCCGGCTCGGACACCAGGAAGTCGCCGTAGCCGTCGCCGTGGACGTCGCCGGCCGCCGCGACCCGGTAGCCGAAGCGCGCGTTGTCCACGACGCCGTGCAGGCTCCAGCACAGGTCGAGGGAGGTCGGCCCTCCGCAGTAGAGGTAGGCCGATCCCTGGTCGTCGCCGCCCACGTCGTCCCACTCCGGCGCGCCGACCAGCAGGTCGTAGTAGCCGTCGCCGTCGATGTCTCCCGCAGCGGCCACGCTCCAGCCGAAGTGGTCGCCGGCGGCCTCGCCCCAGCGGGTCCGGTTGGGGAGCGTGGACGGCCCCGAGGGCGAGCCGTAGTAGACGAAGACGGCGCCGTTGTCGGTCAGCCCCATGTCCCAGCCCGGGGCGCCGACGGCGATGTCGTCGAAGCCGTCACCGTTCAGGTCGCCGACGCCGGCGACCGACTTCCCGTACCAGTCCGAGCCGCTGTCGCCGTGCTCGAACCAGGCGGGGCTCGTCGCCAGGGGATCGATCGTCACCGGGTAGGCCGCGCCGGCGTCGTCGACCGTGATCCGGATCACGCCCGTCTCCTCGGCCGCGAAGGCGGAGAAGCGCGCGGGCAGCGCCCGCCCCCGCGCGTCCCACGCGGCCAGCTTCGCGAAGTGGATCGCGCGCGCGCCGTCGGCGGCGACGAAGTCGATCGCGCGGCCGTCCGTCGCGAGCACGGGGCGGAGCGAGCCGCTCAACGCGAGGTCGAGCACGAGCGGCGCCTCGCGTCCGGCATCCGGCGGCGGCGCGGCGATCGTGAACCCCTGCTCGAGGCCGTCCGGACTGTTGACGAACCACTCGACGAGCGGGCCGCGCGCGCCGTCGACGCGGTTGTCGCGGACGGCGAGCCGCGCGGGCTCCGCCGGCTGCTCGGCGCCGGCGCGCCCCCAGCGCAGGAGCGACAGGCCCCAACTCCACCCCGGCGCGGTCTCCCGCCGCGGCACGACGCGGAAGCCCTCCGCGGTGAACCAGGTCCGGAAGCCGTGGGCCCGGTTCGGCGCCTGCCAGCCCCCCGCGAGGTCGGCGAACGGGGTCTCGTCCTGCCACGACGGCTGGTACTCCAGGCTCTCGATCTGGGCTTGCGCGCGCGCCCACCAGTCTCCCGGCACTCCGGGCACGCCGGGGGCCGCCGGATCCCGGTCGGAGGCGCCGGGCCCGCCGCCGGGGCGGGGCGGCTGGACCAGGGGCGCGTCGGCGGGAGCGTACGGGACGGATGCGGCGAGCAGGACGAGGGCGGCGATCGTGACCGGAAGGAACCGACGGCCCATGGCGCACCTCCGAGCGTGGTGCGCCATCTCTATCGTTCCCGAGGGCTCCCGGGAACTACATGAACAGGTAGATACCCGCCGTCGCTCGCAAGTTACCCGGCGCGCCCGCCGGCTCGCGCGGCCCGCCCCCCGGGGCGGGCCGCGCCGGCCCTGCGCTACCGGGTCGTCTGCGCCGGGGGCCGCGGCGGTGTCTTCGGCGGGTCGGTCCGGATCTTCTCCATCAGGTACTCGACCGCCTTCATCAGCTGGGCGTCGACGCCGCGCTGCATCTCGGCCGGGTCGAGGTCGACCACGATGTCGGGCTGGACCCCCTCGTTCTCGATCACCCACTTCCCGTCGGTCGAGTAGACGCGGTAGTCGGGAGCGGTGATCCCGCCGCCGTCGACCAGCGGCGTGAACATCGAGATCCCGACCAGCCCGCCCCAGGTCCGGGTGCCGATCACCGGCCCCATCTTCTTGAGCTGGAACTCGGCCGGCAGCATGTCGCCGCCCGAGCCGGCCTGGCGGTTGGTGAGCAGCGCCTGGTGGGCCCGGGTCGCGACCAGCGGGGTCGCGTAGTCGTTCGAGTAGCGGCGCGTCCAGTAGAAGAGGACCGGCAGGTTCATCCGGTTGAGGAACGGGTCGGGGTCGAGCCCGCCGCCGTTGAATCGGCCGTCGACGATCAGCCCCTCCTTCTGGGTCTGGCCGTACCAGTACTGCGGGAACATCTCGGCGGCGCCGGTGAAGGTGTCCGGCAGGTGCAGGTAGCCGATCTTCCCGCCCGAGGCCTTGTCGACCACCGCCCGGTTGCGCTCCAGCCAGTCCAGGTACCGGAACTTGAACTCGTCGCCCGCGGGCACGACGACCGCCTCCCGCGTGTCCTTGCCCTTCGGGTCGGCCGTCACCGTCAGGCGCACCGGTCTGCCCGCCAGCCCCTCGAACGCGGCGAAGACCTCGCGCGCGGTCGTCACGTCGCGGCCGTCGACCGCCAGCAGGAAGTCCCCCTCGCGCACGTCGACGCCCGGGGCGGCGAGCGGCGGGACGCTGCCCGTGGTCCAGTCGGGGGCGCGCAGGATCCGCCGGACCTGCCAGCGTCCGCTCGCCGGGTCGGCGACCAGGTCGGCGCCGAGCATCCCGGTCGGGACCCGGTCCGGCCGGCGCCTGCGGTCGCCGCCGTAGACGTAGGTGTGCGAGGTCGCCAGCTCGCCGATCAGTTCGCCGATCACCCAGCGGACCTCGGCGCGGCTCGCGGCGGCGTCGATCAGCGGCCGGTACCGCGCACCGATCGCGGCCCAGTCGAGGCCGTGCATCCCGGGGTCGTAGAAGTAGTCGCGCTCGATGCGCCAGACCTCGCGGTAGATCTGCTGCCACTCGGCCCGCGGGTCGAGCCGCATCGTCAGGCCGGAGAGGTCGAGCGGCTCGGGCTTCGCCTTCTCGGCCGAAGCGTCGACGATCCCGATCTCGGTGCCGCGCCGCCAGCCCAGCCGCTTGCCGTCGGACGAGAGGGCGTAGTCGTCGACCGCCTCGAGCACCGTGCGCCCCTTCCGCGCCTTCAGGTCGAAGGCCTTGAGCGGACGCGCGCCGGGCTCGCGGATGTCGAAGCGGTTGAAATCCCCCTCCTCGCCGTCGAGGTAGTAGAGGGAGTCGCCGGCGACGCCGAGCCGCCGGTAGTTGCCCCGCGGCAGCGGCAGCGGCTCGACCCTCGCCTCGATCCCGGCCAGGTCGACGACCGTCGTCGGCGCGGCCTTCGCTGTTTCGTCCTTCTTCGCGGCGTCGCCCTTCTTCGCGGCCTCGCCCTCCGGTCTCGAAGCCGGCGCGTCCGGCGACCCGTCCGCCGGCGCCTCGTCCCCGGTCTGGGGCGGGAAGAGCGGCTTCGCCCCCGCTTTCAGCGCCAGGGCGTAGATCCCGGCGACCTTCTTGTAGACCAGCTCGAAGTCCATGTCGCTGTAGGTCGGGTCGAAGCGGCGGTTGCTGACGAAGAAGAGCCGCTCGCCGTCGGAGGAGAAGACCGGCCCGAAGCTCTCGTAGGTCCCGCCCGTGACCGCCTGCCGCTGCTTCGTCTCGAGGCCGTAGATCCAGACGCGGTTGACCAGGTCCGGACCCATCTTCGTGTAGGCCAGGAAGCGCGAGTCGGGCGACCAGGCGTGGTCGAAGATCGGCTTGGCGTCGATCGCCAGGTCCATCGCCTCGTACTCGGCCTTGTCGATCTTCGTCACCTGCTTCGTCGCGAGGTCGAGCACCGAGAGCGTCAGCGTCTGGTCGGTGAAGGCCAGCTTCTTCGAGTCGGGGGACCAGCGCAGCGCGAACCGGTAACCGTCCTTGTGCGTTGTCAGGCGGGTCGCCGGCTCCTTCCCCAGCGGGTCGACCACGAAGATCTCGTACTCGCCGGTCCGGTCGGAGAAGAACGCGATCTGCCGGCCGTCGGGAGACCAGGCCGCGTCCTTGTCGCGCGTCCCCGAGTCCTGCGAGAGGTTGCGGATCACCCCCTTCTCGCGCGGAACCGTGAAGACCTCGCCGCGGGCCACGACCACCGCCCGGTTGCCGTCGGGCGAGAGCCCGAGCGAGGTGATCCAGTCCTTGACGTTCTTCAGGTACGGCCGGGCCTCGGGGGCGTCGGCGAGCACCTGGAAGGGAACCGCCTTCGCCTGTCCCGTGGCGGGGTCGAAGATCTCGATCCCCCCGGCCCGGTCGTAGACGATCTTGCCGCTCCCCTCCGAGGGGCGGCCGGCGTCGAAGTCGGCGTAGCGCGTGAGCTGGCGCGACTGGCCGGTTCCCGGGTCCATCGCGTACAGGTTGAGCACTCCGTCCGGGTCGGCCTCGTAGTAGAGCGTGCCGCCGATCCAGATCGGGAAGCGCTCGGTCCCGCGCGCGTCGGTCAGCTGCCGGTCCTTGCCGGTGCGCAGGTCGTACAGGTAGAGGTCCGGCGCCAGGCCGCCGCGGTAGCGCTTCCAGGTCCGGTCCTCGGTCGCGACGCGGGTGTACGCCAGCAGCGACGCGTCGGCGTTGTAGGCACCCCAGCCCGCCTCCGGCAGCGGCAGCGCCTCGAGCCCGGAGCCGTCCGGCGCGAGCAGGAAGAGCCGCGTGAAGCGGCTGTAGGAGTCGCGCGCCGAGCGGAACAGGACCTTCCCGCTGACCGGGTGCCAACCGACGACCTCGTCCGCGCCCGGGTGGTAGGTCAGCCGCGTGATGTTCCCCCCCTCGGTGTTCATCACGTAGACGTCGGCGTTGCCGTCGTAGTCCGCCGTGAAGGCGATCCGCGTCCCGTCGGGGGAGAACTTGGGCATCTTCTCCTCCCCCTCGTGGAAGGTGATCCGCTTCGCGACGCCGCCCGCGGCCGGGACGGTCCAGATGTCCTCGGCGTGCACGAAGACGACCAGGTCGCCGTGCAGGTCGGGCTGCAGCGCCAGCGCCTGCGGCGGGCCGGCAGTCGCCGCGGCGACGGGAGCGAGGGCGGCGAGGGCCGCGACGGTGACGGCGAGGAGGGCGAAACCGGCGGCGGGCGCCGGGCGACGGGCGGAGAGGGGGAGCCGGGTCATGAGGGGGATCCTCCGGAGCAGGGTGCAGTAACGGGTTATTGTCGCCGCCCCGCCGGTCCCGCGAAACCCCGTCCGCCGGTGTAGGCTGACCGCCCATCCGCAGCCCGGAGGCCGCTCGTGAGCCGCGCGCCGCGCATCGTCCTGTGCTATCGCGCCGACGATCCCGACGCCGGGGACGTCTTCTCGCGGATCGTGCCGTACGGGCTGATGACGATCCACGGCACCCTGCGGGCGAACGGCTTCGACTCGCGCCTCTACAACTTCACGGGCGTGCCGTTCCCCGAGGTCCGGCGGGTCCTCGCCGAGCAGCGGCCCGACGCGATCGGCGTCTCGCACTTCACCTTCAACCACGCCTCGTGCGCCGGGCTCTACGCCGCGGCCGCCGCGGCCGCGCCGCAAGCCCTGGTGATCGCCGGCGGCCCGCAGGCGACGCACCTGGACGGGCCGATCCTCTCCCGCGCCCCCGCGCCGCAGGTGATCGTGCGGGGCGAGGGGGAGGGGCCGGCGCTGGCGCTCGCGGCGCAGCTCGCCGCCGGCGCGCAGCGCTTCGAGGAGGTC
>CAYZDB010000069.1:0-11495 GCA_964476985.1 uncultured Acidobacteriota bacterium
TCGCGGAGGCGAGCTTCGCGCCCGGGACCGACGCGCTGGCGGGCGAGGTCCGGCTGACCTCCCCGACCGGCGCCGCCGAGTCGGCGATCAAGTTCCACCCGACCGACCCGAGCAAGGTGATCGCCGGGACGAACGGCCCCGGCTCGGGCCAGGGGATGTGGTGGTCGACCGACGGCGGCAGCAGCTGGACCCGCGTCAACCTGCCGCTCGGGAACACCGCCGGCGACCCGGCGGTCGACTGGTCGGCGAACGGCGCCTTCGCCTACACCACGACGCTGGCCTCCTGCTTCTTCACCGGCTGCCAGGTCTACTTCTACCGCTCGGCCGACGGCGGACAGACCTGGAACAGCCTCGAGACGGTGACGCCCGGCGACCCGCGGCGGGAGTTCGGCAACAACGTCGACAAGGAGTACCTGCACGTCGACAAGGCGGCGGCCTCGCCGTTCAAGGGACGGATCTACGTCGCCTGGCACGAGAACAACGTGCAGAAGTGGGCGCGCTCGGCGGACCAGGGGAACACCTTCACCACCGGGACCTTCCCCGGGGCCTCCGAGGAGTTGGGGATCGGCTCGGACATCACGAGCGGCGTGAACGGCCACGTCTACTACATCTGGCCGGGGGTGAACAGCCGCACGATCCGGATGCGCAAGTCGACCGACGGCGGCGTGACCTGGAGCGCGACCTCGACGATCGTCGCCAACACGCAGGGCGCGTACGATTTCCCGCTGCCGTCGATGGAGACGCGGCGGACCTTCATCTACGTCGCGGCCGACGCCGATACCGGGAGCGGGCCGTTCGCCGGGAGCGTCTACGCGGCGTGGACCGACAACGTCAACGCCGACAGCCCGACGCCGACGCAGAACCACGGCCGGATCCAGGTCGCGCGCTCGCGCGACAACGGCGCCACCTGGCAGGTCTCGACGCCGCACGAGACGGCCGACCAGCTGACCGTCGACCGCTATCACCCGTGGCTGGCGGTCGGGCAGGACGGCACGGTGCACGTCATCTACTACGACACGCGGCGCGACCCGTCGCGCAACTCGGTCGACATCTACTACGCGAAGTCGAGCGACGGCGCGGTGACCTGGTCCGCGCCGCAGCGGCTGACCAGCGTGGCCTCGGTGAACATCGGCGACGGTTTCGAGTGGGGCGACTACAACGGGCTCGACGTGATCGGCCAGAGCCTGATCGCGATCTTCACCGACAACCGCAACGAGACCGGCGGCACGACCGACTCGGTCGACGTCTACGGCGCCGCGGCCCCGACCACGGGAGGCGCGGGAGCGGGGGCGGTCCCCGACGGCAAGGTCGTGCCCGGCCTCCCGCTGCAGGTGACGCGCGCCGGGGCCAGCCTGGCGCTGGACTGGGACGCCGCCTGCGGAGCGGCGAGCGACTACGCGACCTACGAAGGGGAGCTGGGGCTGCCGGGCAGCGCGCTGCCGAAGGCCTGCAGCAGCGGTGGCGCGACGGAACTCGCCGTGACGCCCGCCGACGGGAACCGCTTCTACCTGGTGGTGCCGCTCTCGGGCGGGCGCGAGGGCTCGTACGGCCGGACCAGCGCCGGCGTCGAGCGCTCCCCCTCTGCCACCCCCTGCGCCCCGCAGCAGCTCGCCGGCTGCCCCTAGCAAGCCGGGGACTGAGGCTGCGATGGGACTGCCCCTGGTCGGCGCCGCGCTGCTCGCGGCGAGCCTGTCGTACGTCGAGTCCTCGCAGGGGCTGCTCGACACGCCGCGCTTCGAGGCCGGCAACACCGAGTTCGAGATGGCCGACCTCGACGGCGACGGCCTCCTCGACCTGGTCTCGATCGGCGACCACGGCGACCCGCTGAGCGGCTCGCAGGAGCAGGGGGTGATGGCCTGGCTCGGCGATGGCCGCGGCGGGTGGACCTACCGGCACGCCGGCGACCTGGGCTACGGCGGGATCGCGGTCGGCGACCTGGACGGCGACGGGACCGCGGACATCGCCTACGGGATGCACCACGACTACGCCTCGAGCGACTTCGGCGACGCCAAGCTGGAGGCGGCGCTCGGCGACGGCACCGGCTTCGGCTGGACCCCCTGGGACGACGGGCTGGCGCAGGAAGGCCAGAGCTGGGGGATGTTCTCGACCGACCTCGCCGACGTCGACGGCGACGGCGCGCTCGACGTCGCCTCGGGCGGATTCGGCGCGTCGGACGGGCTGCACGTCTACCTCAACGACGGCGACGGGCGCTGGCGGCGCAGCTTCGGCTACCTCGGCGGGAACTCCGGCAACGTCCTGGCATTCGGCGAGATCGACGGCGACGGCGTGCCCGACCTCGGCGTTTCCAAGGAGGAGGGGACCGCCTGGCTGGGGGACGGCGACGGCTTCTACGCTGCGGCCGACGGGACGCTTCCGCCGGTCGGCGCCTGGGGCTGGCGCGACGGCGTGAGCCTGGGGGACGTCGACGGCGATGGCCACGACGACGTCGCCTGGTGCGACACCGCCGACAACGCGCAGGTCTGGCTCTGGCGCGCCGGCGCGCAGTGGACGAACGCCTCGGCGGGGCTCCCCGCCGACGGGCGCTGCGGGCGCACCCAGCTCCACGACATGGACGGCGACGGTGCGACCGACCTGGTCACGCTGGGGGCGCGGACGCTGCGCGTGATCGCCGGCAACGGCGCCGGGACCGCGTGGTCGGTGGCCGCGACCGTCACCCTCCCCGACACGCCGGGCGACGCCAACGCGCTGCGCGCCGGAGGGGACGTCGACCGCAACGGAAAGCCCGACCTGGTCGTCGTCGCGACCCAGCGGGTCGACAGCTTCAACGTCCGCAACAAGGTCCGTTGCTACCGCGAAGCCTCGGTCCCGGCGGCGCTCGCCGCGCGGGTCGTCCGCCCGGGCCCGCACCGGCTGCTGCTGGCGGGGAGCGCGTCCTGGATCGAGTGGGCCTCGGCGGTGCCGGGCGGCGTCCCGTCGCGGGCGCGGATCGAACTGTCGACCGCCGGTCCGGGCGGGCCCTGGACGGAGGTCGCCGACGACCGGCCCGACGCCGGGCGCCTGCAGTGGCGCGTGCCGGCCGTGGCCTGCACCGACTGTCGCCTGCGCGTCACGATCACGACCGCCTCCGACACGGCGAGCGCGATCGGCCCCGCCTTCTCGATCGCGCGCCGCCCCGACCCGCTGGCGATCGGCTTCGCCGGGAGCGCGACGCTGCGCGTCGACGACGCCCTGGCCCGCGACCGCGTCCAGCTCTACCGCGCGGACTGGGCGCGCTTCCGCGCGACCGGGGAGTACACGCAGGATCCCGCGGCGGTCCCGGCGGCGGCGCGCTTCTGCGCGGTCCCCCTGGCCGCCGGCGCGGCCACGATCGACGACCCGTTCGTCCCGGCGCCGGGCGCGCTGGCCTTCTACCTGGCCACCGCGCAGCGACTGCGCGAGGACGGGCAGGTCCCGGGGCAGAAGGTCCCGCTGGCCGAGGCGCCGCTGGGCCAGGACTCGGCGGCCGCGACGCGCCGCAACGCGCACCGCTGTCCCTGACGGGGCTACAGGATCTGCAGCCCCCCCGCCGTCGACAGGTACGCCCCGGTCACGAAGCGCGCCTCGTCGCTGGCCAGCAGGGCCACCGCCCCCGCCACGTCCTCCGGGATCGCGACCCGTCCCAGCGGGGTCTGCTTCGCCACCGCTGCGCCGTGCCTCTCGATGATCTCGACCGTGGCGTCGGTGGCGGTCAGGCCCGGTGCGATGACGTTGACGCGGATCCCGGCCGGTCCCAGCTCGATCGCCAGCGAGCGGGCGAATGCGTCCAGCCCCGACTTGGCGGTCGAGTGGGCGCAGAAGCCGTAGCCCGGCGTGCGCGACAGGCTGCTCGAGATCGCGATGATGCAGCCGCGGTGCAGCGCCAGCATGCCCGGCACGAACGCCTTGCAGCAGACGAAGGCCGCCTTCAACTCGCCGGTCAGCTTGGCCTCGAACCCCTCCCAGTCGATCTCCACGAACGGCAGCATCGGGAAACCGATCGCGGCGTTCAGGACCAGCGTGTCGATCGGGCCAAGCGCCTGCTCGGCCGCCTCCGCCATCGCGCGCACCTGGGCCGGGTCGCGCACGTCGGCCCGCAGCGCGACCGCGCGCCCGCCTTCCTCCTCGATCTCGGCGATCACCTGGCGGGCGGCCGCCTCGGACTGCCAGTAGTTCACCCCCACGGTCGCACCGTGGCGCGCCAGTTCCTTCGCGGTGGCCGCGCCGATCCCGCGGCTGGCCCCGGTCACGACGGCGGATCTTCCCGACAGCAGCATGCGTCTCTCCTCGGGGGCGGCGCCCCGCCCCGGTTGTTTCACCGATCGGCCCGTCCGGCGTTATCCTCTCACCCGGCGCAGGGGGAAGGCCATGCCACGTGCGACGCTGACCTGGAAGGGCGAGCGGCGTTTCGACGCCGAGGTGGAGGGGCATCAACTCGTGATCGACGGCCACCCGGGAGGGGCCGCAGCGGGGCCGAGCCCGATGCAACTGGTGCTGCCGGCGCTCGGCAGCTGCAGCGGGATCGACGTCGTGGCGATCCTGGAGAAGATGCGGGTCGGGGTCTCCGGGCTGACGATCTCCGTGGACGGCGTGCGGCGCGACAGCCCCTTCCCCAAGATCTACGCGAAGATCGACGTGCTCTACACCGTGCGCGGCCCGGAGATCCCGGCCAAGGCGGTCGAGGAGGCGATCCGGCTCTCGCGCGACCGCTACTGCTCGGTCACGGCGATGCTCTCCGGCCCGGAGATCGCCTGGCGCTACCGTATCGAGGACGACGACGGCCGCGTGACGGCCGAAGGGACCGTGTCATGAGGATGGGACGATGATCGAACCGGTGACGTTCGGCGACGACGGGGTCGCGCTGCTCGACCAGCGCCTGCTGCCCCACGAGGAGGCCTGGGTCCGGCTGGAGACCCCCGAGGCGGTGGCGGCCGCGATCGGCGACATGGTCGTGCGCGGCGCGCCCGCGATCGGCGTCGCCGGGGGGTTCGGGATGGCGCTGGCCGCGCGCGCGGCGCGCGAACTGGACGAGACGGCCTTCCGCGAGCGGATCGACGCGGCGGCGGCGTCGCTGGCCGCGGCCCGGCCGACCGCGGTCCACCTGGCCTGGGCGGTGGGGCGGGTGCGCGACGCCGTGCACCGCGCGCTGGAGGACGGCGCGAGCGTGCCCGAGGCGGCCACGCGCGCGGAGCGCGAGGCGGTCGCGATCAAGGACGAGGACGTCGCCGCCAACCGCGCGATGGGGCGCCACGGCTCGATGCTCGTCCCGGACGGGGCCCGCGTGCTGACCCACTGCAACGCGGGCGCGCTGGCGACCGGCGGCTACGGCACGGCGCTGGGCGTGATCCGCGCCGCGGTCGAGGAGGGCAAGCAGGTCTCCGTGCTGGCCGACGAGACGCGCCCCTGGCTGCAGGGGTCGCGCCTCACCGCGTGGGAGCTGCAGAAGGACGGGATCCCGGTGACGGTGATCGCCGACAGCATGGCCGGCTCGCTGCTGGCGCGCGGCGAGGTCGACCTGGTCGTGGTCGGCGCCGACCGGATCGCGCGCAACGGCGACGTCGCCAACAAGATCGGGACCTACCCGCTGGCGGTACTGGCGCGCCGGCACGGCGTGCCCTTCTACGTGGCCGCGCCGCTTTCGACCTTCGATCCGGCCTGTCCCGCGGGCGACCAGATCCCGATCGAGGAGCGCGCGGCCGAAGAGGTGACGCACCTGGCCGGGGTGCGGCTCGTGCCGGAGGGGGTCTCGGCCCGCCACCCGGCGTTCGACGTGACCCCGTCCGCGTTCGTGACGGCGATCGTCACCGAGGCCGGGATCGTCCGCGCACCCTTCGCGTCGGGGATCGCGCGGCTGCTCGGGCTCGAGACCGAGCCGGAGCCGGCCGCCGCGGACACGGGCCCGGCGCTCGAGGAGGACGAGAACGGCGCCGAGGCGGCCGACACCGCCGCGGTGCTGGCGGCCGCCGGGGACGACGGCGAGGAGTCCCCCGCGCCGGAGGACGGCGCGGCCGACGACGGGGAGGAGCTCTTCCGGTGAGCGCGATCCGCGGCGTGCTGCTCGACCTGGACGGCACGCTGACCGACGGCGTCGGCGGTCCGCCCCTGCCGGGGGCGCTGGAGGCGGTCCGCCGGCTGCGCGCCCGCGTGCCGGTGCGCTTCGTCACCAACACGACCTCGCGCACCCGCGCCTTCCTCGCGGACGCGCTCTCGCGCGCCGGCTTCGGCGCGGAGGCGGGCGACATCGTCAACCCGATGAGCGTGGCGCGCGTCGTGCTGCCGCAGCGCGGCGACGCCGAGGGGATCCTGCTCGCGGCGCCCGACTCGCTGCCCGAGCTGTCGTGGTACCGGCCGACGCCGCCGGAGCGCGCGCGCTCGGTCCTGCTGGCGACCGAGGGGCACGACCTGGCGATCGGGGACCTGGCCCCGGCGATCGAGGCGCTGCTGGCCGGCGCACGGCTCTACACGCTGCAGGCCAACCGGCTGTTCCAGCGCGACGGGCGGCTGGTCTCGGACACCGGGCCGCTGGCCGCGTTCCTGGCCTACGCGGCCGAGGTGCCGTGGGAGAACCTCGGCAAGCCCTCCCCGCTGCTGTTCGGCCAGGTCGCGGACTCGCTCGGCCTGTCGCCGGCGGAGCTGGCGATGTGCGGCGACGACGCCGAGTTCGACGCCTCGGGCGCGGTGGCAGCCGGGCTCGGCGCCGGCGTGCTGGTGAAGACCGGCAAGTACCGGCCCGGCGCCGAGGCGCGCGTGACGCCGCCGCCGAGCCGCGTGATCGATCACATCGGCGAACTGGAATCGGCGCTGGAACTGGCCGGCTGATCCGGGCTGCCGTGCGCGGCCAGCCAGCGCAGCGCCAGGCCGGCGACGCGCGCGTAGCTGGCGACGCCCCCCTTGACGCCGTGCGCTTCGAGGTAGGCGCTGTACGCGCGGTTCACCGCGGGGGCCTCGCGCCCGCGGTGCGCGCGGTAGAAGGCCGCGATCGCGCCCAGGTCGCGCCGGACCGCCTCCGACAGCCCCTTGGGCGGCCGGCGCAGTTCCATCCACAGCTCCAGCCAGGCCGCGTAGCGCAGCTCCGGGCGGGGCGAGCGCCAGAGCGTGAGCAGGGCGACGAAGCTGGCGTCCTCTTCCCAGGCGAACCCCTGCAGGTGCGCCCGCTCGTGCGCCACGGTGAAGGGAAGCGTCCCGGGCGCCGCCGGCAGCGCGACGTTCGGCTCGCCGGTGAACGGCCCGTACACGCCCGAGACGCCCCAGCGCAGCATGAGCGGGCTGGCGACGAACGACTTCGTCCGCCCGCCCGCGACGCGGGGCAGCCCGGCCTCGGACAGCGCTTCGTCCTGCAACCGCGACAGCTCCGCATCGAGCGCCGCCAGGTCCTGCGGGCCGGTGAAGACACCCTGGCCGTCCTCGGGCAGCGACGCACGCAGCCCGTTCAGGATCCCGGGGATCGCGTCGACCATCGCCGCGTCGCGTGGCGCCTCGGCCGGCGGCAGCGCGAAGAGCTGCCCCGCCAGCGGGCGCGCGTAGTTGAGGCCCCACAGCGCCAGGAACAGCGCCCAGGTCCAGCCGGCCGTTCCCGCCAGCGTCGCCGCCGCCGCCAGCGCCGCGCGCCGGCGCGCGCCGCCGGACCGCCGAGCCCGCCGCCAGCCGCGGACGGGCGCCGCGAGCAGGACCAGCGCCACGGCCGCGAACGACAGCTCGGCCAGCGAGATCGGCACCCACGACGAGAGCGCGGCCAGCGCCGCCGCGACGGGCGGGTAGGCGCCGCCGCTGAAGATCGACTCGGTCAGCGCCGGCCGCGCCCGCAGCACCTGGAAGGCGAGGCCGGCCGCGACCCCGGCCGCGATCCCGGCCCAGCCGGCGGCGGTCGCTACCGGCGGCCGGCGCGCCGGACCCGCGCCGCCGCTCATTCCCCGGCCGCCTTGAGCTTCAGGTAGAGCGTCTTCCGGTCGATGTCGAGGATCCGCGCGGCGAGCGCGCGGTTCCCCTTCGCCTCCTCCAGCGCGCGGCGGATCGCGGCCTGCTCCGCCTCGCGCAGCGTGCCGGCCCGCACCGGCGCGACGGCGCGGGCCGCGATCTCGGGCGGCAGGTGCTCGACCGTGACGCGCGGAAGCCCCAGCACGATCAGCCGCTCCAGCACGTTCTCCAGCTCGCGCACGTTGCCGGGCCAGCGGTACTCGATCAGGCGCTGCATCGCCTCGGGCGCGAACTCGGGCGGCTCCCCGCCGCGCAGCCGCGTCCAGAGCGCGTGCACCAGCAGCGGCACGTCGACGGCCCGCTCGCGCAGCGGCGGGATCGAGACCGAGAGCACGTTGAGGCGGAAGAACAGGTCCTGCCGGAAGGCCCCCTCCTCGACCATCGCCTCGAGATCGCGGTGCGTCGCGGCCAGGATCCGGACGTCGACCTCGATCGTCTCGCGCCCGCCCAGCCGCCGGACCTCGCCCGACTCCAGCACGCGCAGCAGCGCCGACTGCATCCGCGGGCTCATGTCGCCGACCTCGTCCAGGAAGAGCGTGCCGCGGTGCGCGACCTCGAACAGCCCGGCGTGGGGCTGGATCGCGCCCGTGAACGCGCCGCGCTCGTGGCCGAAGAGCTGGTCCTCGAGCAGGCTCTCGGGGACCCCCGCGCAGTTGAACGCGACGTACTCGCCCGCGGCGCGCGGGCCGCGGCGGTGGATGATCTGCGCGACCAGGTCCTTGCCGGTGCCGGTCTCGCCGCGGATCAGGACCGGGGCCTCGGTCGGGAGGATCCGCTCCATCCGCAGGAAGAGGTCCTCCATCGCCGGCGAGCGCCCGACCAGCGGCTCGAAGTCGGAGGAGCGCGCGCTGGCCTCGCGCCGCAGCCGCAGCGCCTCCTGCGCGGTCTCGAGCGCGCGCCGCCGCTCGGCGTGCGCGCGGGCGTTCTCCAGCGCCACGGCGGCCTGCCCGGCGAACAGCTCCAGCAGGTGCGCGGTCGCGCCGTCGAGCTGCCGCGCGCGCGTCCGGTGGTCGACGTAGAGCACGCCGCAGAGCGCGCCGGCGCTGGTGATCGGGACGCAGGCCACGGCCCGCACGCCGCGGTCGGTCAGGCTGGCGCCGGCCGGGTGGTCGCCGATCTCGGCCGGCGCCTCGATGTAGGCCGGTTGGCCGGTCCGCACGACCTCGCGCACCAGCGTCCGGCTGACGGCGAACTCCGGCGAGGCCGGGTCGGCCTGCTCGGTCGCGATCCCGCGCGCGAGCGCCAGCTCGAGCCGCTCCCCCTCGACCAGCACGATGAAGCCGCGCTCCATCGCCGAGAGCGCGATCGCCTCGTCGAGCACGAGCGCGAGCACCTCCTGCGGCTCGGTGATCGTCGCCGCGAGCTTGCCGAACTCGACGATCCGGAGCAGCGCGCTGGCGTCGACCGAGCGGCGCGGGTCGGCGCGCTCGCCGCTCGTCGTCGCGCCGGCAGAGCGCGTGCGCAGGTGGCGCACCTCGCGCGACAGCAGGTCCGCGAGCAGCTCGGCCCCGGCCCCCCGGCCGGCGGGAGTGGAGCGGAAGGCGTCGAGCGCGGACTTGAGCAGGCTCGCGGCCGCATCGATCCGGCCGTCGCGCCGCGCGTCGCGGGCGAGCTGCAGCCAGGCGCGCCAGGCGTTGTCGCCGCCCGCCTCCGCCAGGCCCCGCAGCGCCTCGCGCGCCAGCGCACGGTCGCCCGCGGCGTCGCGCGCAAGGCGGGCCCGGGCCAGGCCCAGGATCCACTCCGGCGAATCGGTCCCGTGGGGCGCGTCGCGCAGAACGGCCACGGCCTCCTCGGCGGAGCCATCGAGCGCCAGCGCGATCGCCTCGTCGAACAGGGTCCGTTCGAGGGTGGCCTGGGCCTCTGGGTCGGGCGGCGGCGAGGGGGTTCGGGGGGACTGGTCGGGCATGCGTTCCTCGCGGTCGGGGACGGCGGCTCGCAGCAGGGGAATTATGCCACGCTGGGGCATTTTTCCCCGCCGAGATCCCACCAGGGGTTTTTCGCAGATGAGACGACCTGTTTCGTTTTCGAGACGCAAGTTGCTGACAGAAATACACTTGGGCCGAGCGCTCCGGGACGCTGCGGGGCTTGGCCCAGTGACCGATCCGCCTCCCGCGGCTGGCCCGCCTTTTGCGTAGGGAGTCGGTACCCGCCGCAGGCTTCCCCTCGCTGCCCGCAGTGCCCCGACCCATGAGGGCCCCGCGAGGCCGAGCGAGCGGCGGGCCGGAGATTCCCGGACCGGGGGGCTTGTCGCCCCGATCAGGCCGCCCGGTCAGGGAATTCCGACAGGCTCACGGCGGGGCCGGCACTTTTCCTGGGCCCGATCTGGGACCCCGGCCCCACCAACTTCTCCTCCCGGCGCGCCGGCCGGCCCGCCGGCGCGCCCCGACCCCGTCCGGTGTCTACAATCGCGCGGTGCTCTTCCTCGGCATCGAATCGTCCTGCGACGACACCTGCGCCGCGGTCCTCGACGACCGCGGCGTCGTGCGCTCCTCGGTCGTTTCCTCGCAGGTTCGGCTGCACGCCCCCTACGGCGGCGTCGTCCCCGAGATCGCGGCACGGCACCACCTGGAGGCGATCGGGCCGGTGGTGGCGCAGGCCCTCGCGGACGCGGGGGCCGCGCTCGACGCGATCGGCGGGATCGCGGTCACCCGCGGGCCCGGGCTGATCGGCTCGCTGCTCGTCGGTCTCTCCTACGCCCGCGGCCTCGCGCTGCGGCGCGGGCTGCCGGTCGTGGGCGTCAACCACCTGGAAGGGCACATCGCGTCGGGCTGGCTGGAGTGCCCGGCGCTGCCGTACCCCGCGCTCGCGCTGGTCGTCTCGGGCGGCCACACGGCGCTCTGGCGCGTCGCGGCGCCGGGCTCGTACGTCGAGGCCGCGCGCACGCGCGACGACGCCGCGGGCGAGGCCTTCGACAAGGTCGCGAAGATGCTGGGGCTCGCCTACCCGGGCGGGCCGGTGATCGACCGGCTCGCGGAGCGCGGGAACCCGCTCGCGGTCGCGTTCGGGGAGGTCCGGACCAAGGGAGAGGCCGCTTTCTCCTTCTCCGGATACAAGACGGCCGCGCGCGTCCACGCCGAGCGCCTCGGGATCCGTCCGCTCGACCACCCCGACGACCCGCCTTGCGCCGACCTGCTCGACCTGGTCGCGGCCTTCCGCTACGCCGTCGTGCGCGAGCTGGTGCGCCGCACGCGGCAGGCGATCGAGTCGGAGCGGCCGCGCGCGCTCGTGCTCGCGGGCGGCGTCGCTGCCAACCGGCTGCTGCGCGCGGAGATCACGCGCCTGGCCGACGAGCACGGCCTGGCCCTGTCGATCCCGCCGCCGCGTTACTGCGCCGACAACGCGGCGATGATCCTGAAGGCGGGGCTCCCGCGCCTGCTCGACGGAGCGGACGAGCTGGACGGGCTCGACGCCACGGCGCACCTGCCGCTGGGGGGCCCCGAGTCCGCCCGCCGGTCGCGCCGCCACCGCTGACCCGCCGGAAAGCGGGGACAGCACCCCGCAGCCGTCTCCGATCCGGCTGGACGGCCCTGGTTGCTCGATTCCGG
>CAYZDB010000070.1:0-11426 GCA_964476985.1 uncultured Acidobacteriota bacterium
CCTACGGCACGATCCGGGTGCCGCCCTGGCCGCGCAGCGCGCCGGCCAGCGCGGCGGCGGAGGTGATCAGCACCTGCCGCCCCGAGGCCTCGACCACCCGCACCGCGGCCTCGATCTTGGGACCCATGCTCCCCGGCGGGAAGTGTCCCTCGGCCATCAGGGCCCGGGCCTCGCGCGGGGTCATGCGGTCGATCGGCATCGCGCGGTCGGTCCCGTAGTCCTTCTCCACGCGCGCCACGTTGGTCAGGATCACGAACAGGTCGGCCCCGACCTCGCGGAACAGCATCGCCGCGGTCAGGTCCTTGTCGATCACCGCGTCGACCCCCTCCAGCGTCCCGTCCGGCCGGCGCACGACCGGGATTCCGCCCCCGCCGCCGGCGATCACGACCGCTCCCGCCTCGAGCAGCGCGCCGACGGTGCGCACGCCGTAGATCCGCACCGGCGCCGGCGAGGGGACGACGCGCCTCCATCCCTGGTCCTGGCGCACGAACTTCCAGCCGCGCCGGCCGGCCAGGTCGTCGGCGACGAACTGCGGGTAGTAGGGACCGATCGGCTTGGTCGGGTTCTGAAAGGCCGGGTCTTCGGAGTCGACTTCCGTGAGGGTGACCAGCGACGCGACCTTGGGGTCCAGCCCCGCGGCTTCGAGCTGCCCGCGCAGCGCGGCCTCGAGCAGGAAGCCGATCACGCCCTGCGAGCCGGCGCCGCAGGCGGCCAGGCCCCAGGGCGGGACCTGCCGCCGCGCCGACTCGCTCTGGATCAGCAGCTGCCCGACCTGCGGACCGTTGCCGTGGACCAGCAGCAGCCGGTGGTCGCGCGCCAGATCGGCCAGGATCGCGGCGACCTTCTCGGCCTCGGCCCGCTGCTCGCCCTCGGTCCCCTCGCTGCCGCGCGGCACGAGCGCGTTGCCGCCGAAGGCGATCAGCGCGACCGGCCGGGCGTCTGCGGGGTTCCGGCTCACGCCCGCTCCGACTTCGCCTTCTTCGCCGCGGCGACGATCGGGGCCAGCACGGTCTCCAGGTTCGGCGTGCCGCGCTCGGCCAGGTCGTAGGTCACGCGCACCGCGGGCTTCGGGAACGTCACCATCCGGCGCAGGTCGATCGGGGTGCCGATCACGAAGGCGTCGACGTGCGGCGCGGCGCGGTCGATCGTCTCCTGCAGGTCCCGGACCTGCTCGTCGGAGTAGCCCATCGCCGGCAGGATCGCGCCGGTGCCGGAGTACTTGGCGAAGGTCGCGGCGATCGTCCGGACGGCCCAGGGCCGCGGGTCGACGATCTCGGCCGCGCCGGCCTGCTTCGCGGCCACGACGCCGGCCCCGAACTTCATCCCGCCGTGGGTGAGGGTCGGGCCGTCCTCGATCACCAGGACCTTCTTCCCGCGGATCGCGGCCGGGTCCTCGACCGTCACCGGCGAGTCGGCCAGGATGATCGCGGCCTTCGGGCTCAGTTCGGCGCAGCTCTTCGTCACCGCCTCGACCGCGGCCGGATCGGCGCTGTCGACCTTGTTGATCACGAAGGCGTCGGCGGCGCGGGAGTTGGCCTCGCCCGGGTGGTAGCTCCGCTCGTGGCCGGGACGCAGCGGGTCGGCCACGACCAGGTGCAGGTCGGGCGTGTAGAACGGCAGGTCGTTGTTGCCGCCGTCCCAGAGCACGACGTCCCCTTCCTGCTCGGCGGCGCGCAGGATGTCCTCGTAGTCGACGCCGGCGTAGATGATCGTGCCGCTCACGATGTGCGGCTCGTACTCCTCGCGCTCCTCGATGGTGCAGTGGTGGCGGTCGAGGTCGGCCAGCTCGGCGAAGCGCTGGACGCGCTGCTCGGCGAGGTTGCCGTAGGGCATCGGGTGGCGGATCGCGACGACCTTGAGGCCGGCGTCGCGCAGGATCTTCGCCACCTTGCGCGTCGTCTGGCTCTTGCCGCAGCCGGTCCGGACCGCGCAGATCGCGACCAGCGGCTTGATCGACTGCAGCTCGGTCGCCTTCGGGCCGAGCAGCCGGAAGTCGGCGCCCGCCGCCAGGGCCCGGCTGGCGATGTGCATGACCTGCTCGTGCGAGACGTCGGAGTAGGAGAAGACGACGTCGTCGACGCCGTGCTCGGCGATCAGCTGCTCCAGCGCGCTCTCGTCGACGATCGGGATCCCCTGCGGGTAGCGGGGCCCGGCCAGCTCGGGCGGGTAGGTGCGCCCGTCGATGTCCGGGATCTGGGTGGCGGTGAAGGCGACCACCCGCTGGGTGGCGTCGTTCCGGTAGGCGACGTTGAAGTTGTGGAAGTCGCGGCCGGCCGCGCCGACGATGACGACCTTGCGCTCTGGCATCGGTTTCGAGCCTCGCGGGCGACCCTGGCGGGCGCCCAGTTGGGTGGATGAAGGTGGGCTAAGGGGAGGATATTACCAAACGAACATAGGACTTGCCGCCGATTTCGCCCCGGTTCGTTCGGCGGCGCGGACTAGGGGCCGACCCCCAGGAGTCGGTCGAACTCCTCGCGGGTGACCCCCAGGTCGGCCGCCGCCCGGTCCAGGTCCCCGCCGGTCCGCTCCAGGGCCAGGGAGATCCGGAGCCGGATGATGTGGACCCGCGCCGCGTCGAGCGTGGCGTCCAGCGGCCCCTCGAGCGGCAGCAGCCGGGCCAGGGCGGCCATGTCGGGATCCTCCACCCGCGCCCGCAGCTCCAGTTCGGCGATCCCGATCCGCTCTCCCCCGGCCATCACCGCCGCGCGCTCCAGCTCGTTTTCCAGTTCGCGGACGTTACCGGGCCAGCGGTAGCGGGTCAGCCGGTCGAGCGCCTCCGGCGCGATGTGCAGGCCCGGCCGGCCGAGGTCCCGCGCCAGCCGCTCGACGATCACCTGGGCCAGGATCGGGACGTCGGTCGGGCGGTCGCGCAGCGCGGGGAGCAGGATCGGGACGACCGAGAGGCGGTAGTAGAGGTCCTCGCGGAAGCGCTTCGCCGCGGCCTCGGTCTTGAGATCGCGGTTGGTGGCGGTGACGATCCGCACGTCGGCCTTCCGGGTCTTGGTGCCACCGATCCGGTCGTAAGTGCGGTCCTGCAGCAGCCGCAGGATCTTCGACTGCAGCGGGAGCGGCATCTCGCCGATTTCGTCGAGGAACAGCGTCCCCTTCTCCGCCGCCTCGACCTTGCCGATCGCGGTCGCGTTGGCGCCGGTGTACGAGCCCTTCTCGTGGCCGAACAGCTCGTTCTCCAGCAGCGTCTCGGGGATGGCGGCGCAGTTGATCGCGACGAACGGCCCGCGCCGGCGCGGCGAGAGCCCGTGCAGCGCCTTCGCGACCAGTTCCTTGCCGGTCCCCGACTCGCCCAGGATCAGCACCGTCGCCTCCGACGGCGCCACGCGCTCGACCAGCCGCGCGACCTCCTTCATGGGCGGCGTCGTCCCGATGAAGCGCGGCAGCCCGGGCCGGTCCTCGAACAGCCAGCCCAGGGTCCGCGCGCGGCGGCGCGCGATCAGCGCGCCGATCTGGACCGCCAGCGCCGGCTCCGGCACGCCGTCGGGGAGCGCGTCGAGCGCGGCCACGACGTCGATCGCGCGGCGGCGGAAGGCGGCCGCAACCACCGGGCCGGGCAGCGCGCGGCCGGCGACGACGACCGGCAGCGCGGGGTCGGCCGCGGCGAGCGACGCGAGCAGCTTGTCGAGCGCCTCCGGCTCCGCGCCATCGGCCACGACGACCGCCACGCCGGTGGCGCGCTCCCGGACCGCGGAGGCGGCCTGGGCCCAGTCCGCGGTCCCGGCCTTCGCCTCGAGGCGCGCGCCCCAGGCCTCCGCCACGCGCGCAGCCGTCCCGCCCGGCCCCTCGGGCGCGGGGGGGCCGACCACGAGCAGCGGCACGAAGTCGGGTTCGCGGGTTGTCCTGGTCGCGGCTGGGCTCACTCGCTCACCGTCCGGAGGGCTCCTCGCCGGACGGCGACGACTCGAGACGGGCTTTCTCCTGCTGCAGTTCCTGGATGCGTTCGCGCGTCAGGTCGAGCCGCTCCTTGTTGTTCTTCCCGTCCAGCGCGGCCTTCTCGGCGTCGGTCAGCTTGGGCGGAGGGAGGAGCGGGTTCGCCATCGAGCGGGCGTTGTCGTTGAGGCGCTTGAGTTCGGCGTCGAGTTCGGCGGCGCGCGCGGCACTGGCAGCCTTGCTGCCCGCGCCGCCCCCGCCGGCGTCGTCCGGCGAGAGGGTGGTGCCGTCGTCGCGCAGCGCCGAGGTGGACGTCGGTTCGGCGGAGCGGGCGGACGAGGAGACGGGGACGACCGAGCTCCCGTAGAGCCGTTCGAGATCGGCATTGCTGATCGAGACGACCGGCTGGCCCGTCTTCGGGTCGATCCTCGTCGGAAGCGCGACCTTGCCCAGGCGGCTGGTCTGCCCGATCGGGCGCGGCGGCGACGCCGACGGAGCGGCTGGCGTGCGCGGCGCAGGGGCCGACGCGGTCGCGTCGCCCGAGATCCCGACGTCTTCGTCGTCGGGCGCGAGCGCTTCGGATCCGGTCGCGGACCGGGCGGCCTCCGCCGCCGGACCGCGCAGCTCCTCGGCCTTCTTCGTCGGGGCCGCTGGAGCGGCCGGCGGAGCGTCCTGGGCCACAGCCGGGGCCGGGCCGAGGAAAATCATCGCGAGCGCCAGGCCGGCGGCCGCGAGGTACGCGCGAGCGGACATGCTGTCCTCGATGACGGAGTTCCCCGTCCCTCTCTCGTCCAATATGACACCCTCACTCCACGATCGTCCATTCAGGGTGCGGCGACCACCCTTGGCACCCGGACGACGATCCGGGGCGCGCCGGGCGGCCCCGGCCGCGTTCGGGGGTCGTCGCGCGCGAAAGGACCCGCCCGGACCTCCGCGGGCCCGGCGGTCCCGTCGAGCCGGAGTTCCCCCGCGCGGGCCTGTCCCAGCAGCAGGCCGGGCCCCTCCAGGACGAGTCGGCCGGGGACGGCGACCAGCCCCTGGAACGCGGCGACCTCCGCGGGCTCGGGGTACCACCGCTCCGGCGGCGGAAGGCCTGCCGGCGCCTTCCAGCGGCCGGGGAGCCAACCGCCGGCCTCGCGGGCGAGCGGGAGGTGATCGTCCGGCGATTCCCCGGGGCGGGAGGCCCCGCGGGTGTCGCGCGGGTCGCCGGGCGCGGCGAGCGCGCGCGCCGCGCCCCGCGCCAGGCTGATCGCCGCGTCGCCGGACGCCACGCACCAGGCTCCCTGGCGTCCGCCCGCGGGCAGCGCCAGGGCGGGGCCGTGCGGCGCGGCCGGGATCACCCACCACAGCGCGCCGTCGGGGAGCGCCCCGAGCGCCCGGGCGCGCCCGGCGCCGTCGATCCGGAAGGCACCCCCCGCGGCGAGGTCGCCTTCCGCGACCCCCGCGCCGCGCCGGCCGAGCCGGGCCAGTTGCTCCCAGCCCGCGTCGAGTGCCGGCGCCGCCGCCTGCGGACAGTCGACGAAGAGGCCCGATCGGTCGGCCTGCTTGTCGGGAGGTGCGGGCGGCGTGGCGCGCGGCCCGAACGGGAGGGGCGCGGCGCACGGCCCCGCCGCCGGGGGCCCGCCGTGCCAGCGCCCGCCGACTCGCGCGCGCCACCAGGGATCGGGAACCGAGCCCGGCGCGCTGCGAAAGGCCTCGAGGTCGGGCGCCCCGTCGCCGTCGGCGTCGTCGTCGAGACCGTCTCCGTTCTCGTCGTCGTGGAGCGGCGCGTCGACCGCGCGCCACGGGACGCCCCCCGGCCAGCCGTGCCAGGTGCCCGCACCGGCGTGCAGGTCGCCGGCGACGAACGCTTCGCCCCGCGCCCAGCGCGCCTCGCCGAGCAGGTGCGCGTCCCCCGCGATCTCGAGCGGCCGGTCCAGCCGGCCCCACTCCACGCGCACGACCTCTCCGCGCACCGCGGCACGGGTGCGCGTTCCGCCCGCGGTCGGCCAGCTGACCGCGGCCTCGATGGTGGCCAGTTCGGAGCCGCCGGGCGTCGACGGCGGGCGCCCGCCGCGCGGCGGTCCGAAGAGCGCCAGCCGCTCCACCCGCGCGCCGGGCGGCGCACCGAGCGCGGCCGCGATCCGCGCGAGGACGGCGCCGCCGCTCCCCTCGGACTGGAGCAGGACGTCCGGCTGGGAGTCCGTTCCGACGAAGCGGTCGCACGGCGCGGGGCCGTCCGGCGGCCGGAAGAGCTCGTCGGCGCCCGCGCCCTCCTTGTAGCGCACGTCCCACGGCGCGCGCTCGGCGCTCCAGCGCCGGCCTGCGCCGTCGCCGTCCGGGTCGATCGCGCGCAGCTCGCGCTGGACCTCTGCGAGTTGCGGCGGCGCAACCAGCCCGCCGCGCTCGGCGTCCTCGAACCAGGCTGCGGCGACCTCGACCGCGGCGCGGGCGAACGCCTCCGCGCGCACCGCGTCGGCGCGGCCGCGCGCCGCGGAGAGGCGGGCGTCGGCGACGGTCCAGGCCGCGATCCCCAGCGACCCGGCCAGGAGCGCGATCCAGAGCGCCACGACCAGCGCGGCCCCGCGCTCGTCCAACCTCGCCGAGAGCAGCGCGGCCCCGCGCTCGCCCGGCCTCGCTGCGATCAGCGCGGCCCCGCGCCGGCCCGCGATCACCAGGCCTCCCCGACCGCGACTTCGCGGCGGAAGGTCTGCTGCCGCCCTCCGGCGCGGCCGACCGTCAGCTCCAGCGCGATCCGCCGCACGCGGGCCCGGCACCCCCGTCCCGCCGCGTCGTCGCCCCCGCCGCAGGCCGCGACCGGCTCCCCGCGCGCGTCCCAGGCCCGGACCGCGAAGTCGATCGCGTCGTCGGCCAGCGGCTCGACGACGCGGAAGCGCGCCGTCCCCAGGTGCCGCGCTTCGTTGACGAAGGTCACGCGGTAGAGCGTGCCGCGGCCCCCTTCGCCCGGGAGGTCGGCCGGCCCGGCGTCGATCCGCTCGACGCGGCCGTCGCGCGGGGCGACCTCTTCGCCCGCCGCGGTCGTGGCGCGTGCCGCCGACTCGAGGTCGGCCTCGAAGGTCGCGCGCGCGAGCCCCCGGCCGCGCCTCAGGAAGACGACGACCTCGTCGTTGCCGGTGTCGGTCCGGGCGAAGGCCCCGGCCAGGGCCCGCTCCGGTTCCGCCGCCAGCTCCGGGTCGTCGCGGTCGAGGTCGGCCCGCACGCCGAGCCATCCCGCGTCGAGCGCCTCGAGCGGTTCGTCGGGACAGTGCGCCTCCCGTCCGGGGCAGCTTCCGATGCCGGCCCGCGCGATCTCGCGCGCCATCCGGTCGAGCGCCCACTGCGCGGCCGCGGCGCGGTCGGCGTCCCGCGCCGTGCGCACCGCGAGTTGCTGCAGCCCGCGCACCAGGACCAGCGAGGCCGCGATCGCCGAGAGCGCGAGCGCGACCCCGACGAGCGTTTCGACTGGCGTGAAACCGTCCTGCCGTCTCCGCACCGCCCCTCCCTTCCGTCCGCGCACCACCGCGGCCGTGCGGCCCGTGCGCCACAGCGGCCGCGCCGCCGCTAGAAGCGCGTCGCCGCGATCGCGACGACGCGCCGCCGCCCGCCGTCGTCGTACGCCACGCGGACCTCCACCCGCAGCGCCACGGCGTCGGCGAAGGCCGCGCGCGCCCCGCCCCGGCCGAGCCCGACGAGGCGCGCCTGGATCCGGCCACGCGGAAGCCGGGCGAGCAGTTCCTCCCAGTCGGCCGGCGCATCGTCGCCGGTCGCCACCGTCGCCTCGGCGTCGGCGGGCGAGGCGTCGAAGAGTTCCGGCAGGCGGTACCAGCCGACGGTGTCGAGCCGTGCATGGACGGCCTCGGCCGACTCGCGCGCGAGGTCCAGCCGCGCGGCCTCGGCCGCGAGGCCGGCGGCGCGCTGCGCGAGCGACGCGGCCCCCAGCGCCGCGGCGCCGAGGATGGCCACCGCCGCCAGCGCCTCGACGAGGGCGGCGCCGTACTCCGTGTCCGGGCTCCGGTTCATGTGCGAGAACCGAAGCACGGACCGTGCCGCCGGAGCGCCGCGCCGAATCGACGCCCGGACGCTGCGGCGTCCGCGGGCGGACGAACGGCCCCGGACACCCGTCCGCCGGCGGACGCGCGGGTGTTCGTCCGGGCTGCGCAGGGCCCGCCCCGGACACTACAATCGACTCCCCGACCCCCGCGAGGAACCCGTGTCCGATCTCCGCTCCGCGGCCGACTCCGCGTCCGCCGCCCTGATCTCCCGCCACGGCGACGCCGAGCGCGCGCGCGTCGAGCGCGGGGTACGCCAGGTCCTCGCCTACTGGCGCCCGGCCGACGGCTCGCGGGAGGACCTGCGCGCCTTCCTCGAGACCGAGTTCCTCCCGCGGGGTCCGGCCCTCGACGCGGCCTTCGCCCGCTTCGAGGCCGTGCTCGAGCGGATCCACGGCCACCTGCTGGCGCTGGCCCGCGACCTGCGCTTCCCGATCGACGTCGACACCGGGCCGCTGACACCGCTCGACGAGCGCCTGGCCACGCTCGACCCGTTCGCGCACCTCGACGAGGACCTCTTCGCGACGAAGATCGCGTTCGCCGGGCTGCTCAACTTCCCGCTCACGACGCTGGCCGAGCGCCGCGCGGCCGGCGCCGGGTGGTCGCGCCGGGAGTGGGCCGAAGCCCGGCTGGCGGAGTCGTTCGCGCGCCGGGTGCCGGCCGAGGTCGCCCAGCGGATGACGCGCGCCCTGGTGGCCGCCGACGCGTACATCAACGGGTACGACCTCCACGCCCGCGGCCTGGTCGACGAGTCCGGCCGCCGGCCGTTCCCGGACGGGCAGCGGCTGATCAGCCACTGGGGACTGCGCGACGAGATCAAGGCGCGCTACGCCGCCC
The DNA here is from genome assembly GCA_964476985.1 of uncultured Acidobacteriota bacterium. Lineage (GTDB taxonomy): Bacteria > Acidobacteriota > Polarisedimenticolia > J045 > J045 > JALOKP01. Next base: position 8,748 of record CAYZDB010000070.1, read on the forward strand.
CGGACGGCCTCGCGGCGCAGCGCCTGCTGCAACGTGCGCTGGAGCGGATCGTCGCGCAGGAGATCCCGGCCTGCGTGCCGGGCAACGCGGCCGTGGAGTGGAACCCGTTCACCAACGAGGTGCGGGCCGCGACGGGTGCGGGCGCCCCCGCGCCCGAGCCCGGCCGCGAGCCCGACACCCGCTACGCGCACTGGCTCGCCTGCTTCCACGCCGCGCGCGCGGCCGACCCGCACGAGCCGGCGCACCCGACCTTCCTCGCGCGCCGCTTCGACCGCGACCGCGAGCTGGCGCCGGAGGAGGTGGAGGCGCTCCTGGTCGCGGTGCTCGAAGCCCCGGTCGGAGCCCGCGTTGCGGCGCTGATCGAGCGCCGCCTCGGCCGGCCGCTCGAGCCCTTCGACATCTGGTACGCCGGGTTCAAGCCCGGCGCGGCGCTCGACGAAACGGAGCTGGACCGCGCCGTGCGCGCGCTCTACCCGCGGGCGGAGGACTTCGCCGCGGCCGTCCCCGCGCTGCTCGAGCGGCTCGGCTTCGCGCCCGGCCGGGCGCGCTTCGTCGCGGAGCGGCTGACCGTCGATCCCGCCCGCGGCGCCGGCCACGCGATGCCGGCCGGGATGCGCGAGGACCGCGTCCGGCTGCGGACCCGCGTCGGCCCCGGCGGGATGGACTACAAGGGCTACAACGTCGCGATGCACGAGCTGGGGCACAACGTCGAGCAGGTCTTCTCGCTGGCCGGGATCGACCACACGCTGCTGGCCGGCGTCCCGAACGTCGCGTTCACCGAGGCCTTCGCCTTCCTGTTCCAGGGGAAGGACCTGGCGCTGCTGGGGCACGGCCGCGACGACGCGGAGGCGGCCGGGCTGCGGGCGCTCGACCTGTTCTGGAACGTGCGCGAGATCGCCGGCGTGGCGCTGGTCGACATCGCGACCTGGCGCTGGCTCTACGGGCACCCGGAGGCGACCGCGGCCGAGCTGCGCGAGGCCGTGACGGCCCTCGCGCGCGCGACCTGGAACCGCTGGTACGCGCCGCTCCTCGGCCACGAGGACGCGCTGCTCCTCGCGGTCTACTCCCACGCGATCTCGCACCCGCTCTACCTGCCCGACTACCCGCTGGGGCACCTCGTCTGCTTCCAGATCGAGGATCACTTCCGGCGCGCGGCCGGCGAGCCCGGGGCGTTCGGCCGCGAGGTCGAGCGGATGACGACGCTCGGCCGCCTGACCCCCGACGCGTGGATGCGAGCCGCGGTCGGCGCCAGCGTCTCGGCGGCGCCGCTGCTCGAGGCCGCGGAGCGCGCGGTCGCGGAGCGGGAGGCGGCGGAGGGCGTGGCGGGCCGGCGCTGAGGGCCTCGTGGCGAGGCGGCGCCGCGCTCACCCGGGGAGCCCTGCCGGGTGTAGCGTAGGGCCGCGCCGCGGGAGGTGAAGCGTGATCGACTGCGTGCCGCTGCTCTTCCAGGTGATCTCGACCGCGCTCCCGCCGGCGGCCCCGAGCGCCACCCCGAACCCGCTTCCGTCCCCGATCGCGGCCTCGCCCCCGGTTGCGACTTCGCCGCCGGACGCGACCTCGCCGTCGGACGCGACCTCGCCGCCGATCACGGCCGCGTTGCCTGCCGCGGCGCCTGCCGCGGCGCCCGCCGGCGCCTTCCTCGACACCCTGGCCGGCCGCATTTACTACGAGGTCCGCGGCGAGGGGGACGCGCTGATCCTGCTGCACGACGGCATGATCGCCAGCCCGACCTGGGACGCGCAGTTCTCCGCCGACGCTTTCCCCTCCCGCTTCCGGGTGGTGCGGTACGACCGTCGCGGCCGCGGCCGGTCCGAGGAGGGGAACAGCGCCTACTCGGACGTGGAAGACCTATCCGAACTGATGGACGCGCTGGCGATCCCGCGCGCGGTGCTGGTCGGATGTTCCAGCGGCGGCGGCCTTGCGGTCGACTTCGCCCTGGCGCACCCGGAGCGCGTGGACGCGCTGGTGCTGGAGGGCGCCGCGGTGAGCGGCTTCCCCTTCGCCGACCAGTTCTGGGAGCGCGCGGCCGTCAACCTGCGCCCCGCGCTCGCCGACGGGGACCTGCCCCGCTCGATCGAACTCTGGGTCGCCGACCCGTGGCTGACCGACGCGCGGAACGGCGCCGCCCGCGAGCGGCTGCGCGCGCTCCTGACCGCCGATCCCTCCGGCCTCGACCTGAACTCCGGCCGGCTGCGCGTGCCCGCCGCCCCCGCGCTGGGCCGGCTGGCCGCAATCGCGGTGCCGACGCTGATCGTCGCGGGCGTCTCCGACCTCCCCGAGGTGCACGCCCTCGGCGGCGTGCTGCAGACCGAGATCCAGGGATCGAAGCGCGTCCTCATCGACGGCGCCGCGCACCTCGTCCACCTCGAGCGGCCGGAGGCCTTCAACGCGCTGGTGCTCGACTTCCTCCGGCCGGGAGACGTCGCCGGGCGCCTGTGGCGCGAGCGCCGGGGCAGCCTGGAGATCGACGCTGCGGTGCTGCTCGCGGCGTACGACGCGACCGCGCCGCTCCAAGTCGAGCTGACCTCTCGCGCAGAGCAGGGCAGCGCGACGGTGATCGACCTGTCGTACGCCGGAGCGCGGGGCGGCCGGGTCGCGGCGTACCTGGTGCTCCCGCGGGGTCGGGGCCCCTTCCCCGCCGTCCTCTTCCTGCACCCGGAAGGGGGGTCGCACCGCTCC
>CAYZDB010000071.1:0-2792 GCA_964476985.1 uncultured Acidobacteriota bacterium
AGCCGGTCCACTCGCCGCGACGACCGGCGCGCTCGTCGACCTTGAAGCCGCCGGCGCCGTCCTCGGCCAGCGCCCAGAACTTCGACTGGTCGCCGCCCGGGCCGTTGCGGCAGACCCAGAGCCGGCGCGTCGTCTCGTTCCAGAAGGCGCTCGAGAGATCGGAGTGGAAGTCGTTGGGCTCCGGCCCCTCGACGCTGGTCAGGTTGGTGGCGGAGGCAACCGGCTCGGCCGGCCAGGGCTCGGCGGCCAGGACCGGATGCAGCACCGCGGTCGCGACCGCAGCCAGCCCCAGGATCCTCGCAATCGGTCCGCGTCGGAACACGTCGCCCTGCCGCCCCCCGGAGCCGGTGCCTTCGGGGAATCTGGAGCCCGGCCGCGGGAAAGGCACCCTGCGCCCGAACCCCGTGTTCGCCACCGTTCGCGTCGTCCCGCTGTCTATTGCCGCGCCAGCTCCTCGTCGACGATCTTCTTGAACTCCTCGTAGGGCTTGGCGCCCGACACGAACCGGCCGTTGACGAAGAAGCCGGGGGTGCCGGTCACGCCCATGCCCGCCGCCTCGCGCGCGTCGGCGTCGACGCGGGAGCGGACCTCCATCGAACCCGAGTCGGCCTTGAAGCGCGCGACGTCGAGCCCCAGCTGCGCCGCGTACTTCTCGAACTGCGCCGGCTCGAGCTGCTGCTGGTTGGCGAAGATCAGGTCGTGCATCTCCCAGAACTTCCCCTGCCGGTGCGCCGCCTCGGCCGCGGCGTGCGCGGCCGGCGCCTTCTGGTGCATCGCCAGCGGGAGGTGCTTCCAGACGACCTGCACGTCGCGTGGGTACTCGTCGCGGAGCCGCTTGAGGGTCGGACCGACCCTCGAGCAGAAGGGTCACTGGAAGTCCGAGAATTCGAAGATCTTGACGCGCGCCTCCATCGGTCCCAGCGCCGGCGCGCCGGCCGCGTTGACGGTGTAGCGGCGGTTCGGGTCGGGGCCGCGGCGGTTGTCGGCCGGCTTGGCCTGGGCCTGCGCCACCGCCTGGAGCGCCTTCTGCGTCTCGGCGAGACCCGAGGCGACCGCGTCGAGCCGGGACGCGGTGCGGTCGATCGCGCTCTTGACCAGCAGCCCCGCCGCGACCAGCGCGACCGCGATGATGATCGCGCCGACGAGGTTCCCCTTGCCGCGCGTCCCGGGAGCGCCTCCCGGGCCGTCCTTCCCCTTCGTGCTCACGACGGTCTCTCCCTCCCTGGCCCGGACCCGCGCGGGGCGGTCGGGCGTGGTCCGATGATACGCGAGGCGCGCCGCGCTCCCGCGCGGCCGTCGCGAAAAGAGAACCCGGGGGCGCAGCGCACGCCAGCCGTGCGCCGCGCCCCCGGGGGGCGGAACGGGCGGGAGCGCTACCGCTCCCGCTCGGGCGGGGACTCCTTCCGGAGCCGACTCTCGCCCCGGCCCGGTGTTCCGGGTGCGAGCAGGCGGACCGGGATCCGGCCCTCGTTTGCCGAGGCCGAGACGGTGAGCGGAACCGCGGGGGTCGGCCGGGTGCCGATCGCCTCGACCGTCACGACGAGCAGAGCCCCGTCACCCTGGAGCGGCAGCAGGCCGAAGAGGCTGCCGCGCCAGCGTCCCTGGTCGCCACCGGAGTGCAGCGCCCAGCCGGCGGCGAGGCCGGCGGGACGGACGCTCCGGATCGCGATCCGCGACGGGTCGTAGTGGAAGGCGAGGTCGAGCGCCTCGATGCCATCGGCGTCCTCGATCGACAGCACCAGGTCGCGGGTCTCGCCGCGCGCCAGCTCGAGGCCGGAGCCTTCGAGCCCGAGCACGGCGGGCGGAGCGTCCGCGGCGCGCGGCCGCAGGCTGGCGGCCCTGGCGCGCAGCGCCTCGCGGTCGACCTGCCCCGGCCAAGCGTCGGTCTCGATCGCGAGCGGCGCCAGCGCGCCCGTCCCCCCGGCAGACCAGTTGCCGGTGACGTCGCCGTAGAGGATCGCGTAGAAGTTGTCGGTGTTGACCGGCCCGCTGAGCGACGGGTGGACGTACTGCGCCGTCGTGCAGTTGTGGTCGGTCGCGCTGTTGTAGGTGTCGCACCGCAGGTACTTCCAGTCGGAGCCGGCGGCGGTCGCGACGTCGAAGTGGTTGATGATCTGGACCGCGAACTGCGCCACCTTGGCGGCGTCGAACGAGGTGACCTGGCCGTTGCCGGAGACGTCGCCCGCGACCTGCTGGTTGCTCGAGAACGCGACGCTCCCGACCGAGAAGCGGGAGATCTGCGCCGCGTCGAAGGAACTGACCGCCGTGCGATCGCCCGCCGTCAGGAGGCCCCAGCTCGGAAGCGCGCTGACGGTGACGCTGCCGCGGTGACCGCCGGCGTTGTAGAGGCCGCCGCTGTCGGTCGTGCCGTTGGCGACGCTGTCGCCGCTGGTGTCGACGCCGACGCCGGGGACCGGTTTGGTGCTCGGCTCGCTGCCCGAGCCGGTGTGGTAGTAGCGCGCCCAGCCGCTGATCCCGCAGCTCGGCGTGTTGACGCAGCTGCCGGCGTTGCAGGAGTCGGTGGTGCAGGCGTCGCCGTCGTCGCACTCGGCGGCTCCCATGCAGCCGCCGATCGTGATCGTGCAGGAGTTGCCGACGGCGAACGGGATGGAGTCGGCGTCGGCGTCGGCCAGCTCCGACCCGGGGAACGGATCGATCCGGACCTCGAAGGTCGTGCCCGGCGAGGCGTCGGCGGACACGTCGAGGACGTAGGTGGCGAGGTAAGCCGGCGACCCGACGACGACGCTGCCCGAGGCCAGCGTCGAGGAGCCGCGCGCCAGCCCGCAGTTGGT
>CAYZDB010000071.1:2892-11370 GCA_964476985.1 uncultured Acidobacteriota bacterium
CGCGCGGGCTGCCGGCGTCGTACTCGCAGGCGCCGGTGGAGAGGTTGCAGGTCTTGCCGGCCGGGCAGTTGGTCGGGTGCAGGCAGCCGGCGAACGGGTCGCAGAGGTCGGTCGTGCAGGCGATGCCGTCGTCGCAGGCGGCGTCGTTGGCTGCGTGGCTGCAGGAGTCGGTGGTCTCGTTGCAGGAGTCGGTGGTGCAGGAGACCGTGTCGGAGCAGTCGACGGCCGTGCCGGCGACGCACTGGCCCGTGCCGAGGTTGCAGGTCTCGGCGCCGTTGCAGTACAGGCCGTCCGCGCAATCGGCGTCGTCGTTGCACGCCAGGGGGAAGACCTGCGGCGACAGGGAGTTGCGGGCCTGGTAGCTGCCGTACGTCGCGTTGTGTGGGCTGGTCCAGAGGCCAACCGGGAAGCCGTCACCCAGCGCGGCCTCGTCGGTGTAGAAGCCCTCGATCGCGTGGCCGGCGTAGAGCGCTTCGGCCGTCTCGCGGCGAACGAGGCCCTCGAGGAAGGAGTCGGTGCCCTGGGTGTTGCGGACGACCTCGGTACGGGCACCGCCGGCGCCGATCGTGCCGGTCAGCTCCAGGTCGAACGAGACGTCCGAACTGGTCGCGCCGACCTGGTGGACTTCGACCGCCAGGACGTTCTCACCCGCGACCAGCAGGGCGGGGTTGACGGAGGAGCTGAAGAGCGTCGTCTCGTCCGTCCCGCTGACGGTCGCGGTTGCGATGGCGTCGTAGGCCGCCCCGGCCGCGAGGTTGTCGCGCCGCACCTCGGTCCCGTTCAGGTAGACCGCGGCGCCGTCGTCGCGCTGCAGCCGCAGCGTCAGGCTCTGCACCGCGGCTGGATCGGCCACGGTGAAGTGGTGGCGGAAGTAGGTGGTGATGTAGTTGCCAGAGGTGCAGGTCGGGGCGCTCGGGCCGCAGTTGACCGTGGTGACGGGTGCGTCGCCGTAGCCCAGCTCCGCGTTCCCCTGCGCCCAGCCGCCGTCCGCGAAGGCGGGCTCCTTCCAGGCGGTCCCTTGGTTCGAGCCGTTGTCCAGGTAGCGCCAACTGGATCCGGCCGCGACGAGCGTCGTCGTCGATCCGCCGAATCCGGCGAACGGGATGTCCCCCGGCGGCAGTTCGCCTGCCGGCGTGCTGCCGTCGTGGCGGCCGTAGAGCACGTAGTCCATGTGGACGCCGTTGATCACCAGCTCGATCGAGATCGCCCGCTCGGCGGCGCCGCCCTCGGCGGTCGTCAGGTCGAGCGTGGCGGCCAGGTCGTGGAGGTTGCCGCCCGGGGCCAGCACGCCGCTCTCTGCGATCAGGAAGAAGGAGTGCGGCGCGATCTGCTTGCCCGTGAGGTTCGGAGTCTGGGTCGAGAGCTGCCAGTCGACCTGGACCGTGCCGTCCCCTGGATCGACGTCGTCGCGGATGATGACGTTCATCGATTCCAGGGAGATGACGCGGTCCGTCGTGTTGAACAGCTCGATGAACTCGCTCACGTCCGTGCCGTGACCGGTGACGGTGTTCGTCTCCTGGAAGCCCGAGATGATCACGTCACCCGCCTGGAGCGGGGCGTTGACCTCGCACAGTCCGGTCGTCAGATTGCAGGTCTCGCCCGGCTGGCAGTCGATGTTGCCGTTGCACTCGGCGCAGCGGTCCAGCGACTCGCTGCAAACCTGACCCGGGCAGGAGACCGGGGTCCCAGCCTGGCAGCCGCCTCCCGCGCCGGCGACGCAGCTCTCGGCGCCGTTGCAGTACAGGCCGTCGCTGCAGGCCGCCGCGCTCGGGGCGTTCTGGCACTGGTCGGCCGACTCGTTGCAGGAGTCGGTCGTGCAGGCGATGTCGTCGTTGCAGTCCGGCGCCGTGCCGGGCTGGCACGCGCCGGTTCCGAGGTTGCAGGTCTCGGCGCCGTTGCACCACAGGCCGTCGTCGCAGTCCGGGTTCCCGGTGCAGGACGCCGCCGGCGGCGTGTAGGTGACCGACAGGAGCGGCCGGTAGGCGACCGTGGACGACTCCGACGATTCGAGGCGCAGGCCGTCAGTCCCGCTGGGGAGGATGACCCACCCGTAGTTGCTCGCCGGGTCCGCCGCCCAGGCTTGGAGGCTCCCGGTCACGCTGACCGGGTACGCGGTGCTCGCCGCGATCATCGTGGCCGTCGCCTCGGCCGTGGACACGGCGTCGACGCCGTCCGCCTGGATCCCGCCCGTCGCGTTCCACGGTGCGACGCCGTAGGCGGCCCAGACGTCCGTGTCGCCCCAGGGGTGCAGGAGCCGGTGGTAGTTGACCGGGTTGGCGCTCTGGTCGTTCGTGCCGCCCCCGACGCGGAGCGTCAGCGTGGCCGAGGTGATGGTCGACCCCGGCGGGATCTGCCCCGCCCCCGAGCCGAAGATCCCGTCGAAGCGGACCAGGACCTGCTCGACCGGGCTGCCGTCGACGACGATCGGCGTCACGGTGGCCTGGCTTCCCAGGGCCGTGTCGATGAAGGTGTCCGACGTGCCGGTGTAGGATCCCGCACCGTCCTGGAACGTCACCGTCACCGGGCTCGTCTGCGTCTCGCAGATCCCGGTCGCGTGGTTGCAGGTCTTGCCGCCGGTGCAGCTGTCGGTGCTCTGGCAGGCCCCTGCGGAGCAGGCGTCGTTCGTGCAGGCAATGCCGTCCGAGCAGAAGTTGGTGTCGTCGTTCGTGTTGGTGCAGACGCCGCCCGCGGTGCAGACGTCGTCGGTACACGGGTTCCCGTCGTTGCAGTCGGAGTTGAACGTGCAGCCTGCGGCTTCCGTGCTGGCCAGGGTCGGAACCAGCGTGAAGTCGGAGCTGTTGATCGTCAGGTTGTGGGCCTGGATCGCGACGACGTTCGTACCCGCCACGAGCGCCCCGATCTGTGCTGTCAGGTCGATCGTCTCCGCCGGATTGGGCGTACAGGTCCCCGTGCAGACCGAGCACTCGTGGTCCGCGGTGGCCAGCGAATTGTAGAGCGGCGGCACGAGCGCCGGGTTGATGTTGCGTCGCGCCACCTCAAGTCCATTGATGTACACCACGAACGCGTCGTCGTAGTCCATCGTCAGAGTCAAGGAGGTCACCCGGCTCGGGTTATCGACGTGGAAGGCCTTGCGGAGGTAGATGCTCGCGTATCCCGTGACGCCGGTCTGCTGCTGCATGTCCGTCAACACGGTGCCACGCTGCACGGTGCAGTCGGTCCCGTAGCCGAAGCCGCTCGGCCCGCTGAGCCAACTGGTGTCGTCGTACGCCAGGCCGGCCCAGGCGGGCGGGCTGGCCAGCGGGGTGGGCTCCGCCGCTCCCTTGAAGTACCGCCAACTCTCCCCGACCTGGATCGGGAGCGGGTCGACCGGCGTCCCTTCGCAGATTCCGGTAGACCTGTTGCACTCCTCGCCGGCCGGGCAGTTCTCGGTGCCGTTGTTGCAGACGCCGGCCACGCAGACGTCGCCCACCGTACACGCGATCCCGTCGTCGCAGGTCAGGCCTTCGTTGATCGCCTGCGTGACGCAGCGGTTGCTGGTGCACGCCCCCGCGGAGCATGCCCCGTTGAGCGCCGAACAGTCCGAGACCTGGGTGCAGGAAATCGTGTTCGGGGCATTCGGCGTCGGCGGCATGGCGACGAAGCCGTCGACCCCGTCCGGGAACCGACCCGTTGCGATGTCAGAGGTCTGCATCGTGAAGGTGAACGTGTCGATCGGCGCCATGCCGTTGGCCTCGGTGTCGTACAGCCCGAGGTCCTCGCCGGCGCGAAGGATGTTGAAGTTCGTGTGCAGGGGCCCCTGTGCGGGCTGCGAATCGCACCAGAACCGGACGAAGCCCAGGGCGGGCGCGATCACCCCGTCGGGGATCCGGAACAGGGCCGGCGAGTCGAGGTCGTCCGTCAGGAACATCCCCGACATGTCGACCGGCTCGCGGGTCGGGTTGTAGATCTCGACGTAGTCGTCGTGCTCGTTGTTCTCGTCGACCGGTCCGGTGTTGTTGGAGGCCAGGAACTCGTTGATGATCAGGCGGCGCGTCAGCTTGTAGGTCCAGCTGTCGCCGGCAAAGGGCTTGGGCGGCAGCTGGTCGTCCTGGATCCCATTCGCCAGGACCTGGACGTTGACGAGCCCGTCGTTCGGCTTGGGGAAGCCCGAGAACGTGTACGGTCCCGCCGTGCCGGCGATGCCCAGCACCGCCGTCGCCGCCGATCCGTTCACCAGCAGGTCGTCCGCCGTGACGTTCACCACCGGCTTGGAGAAGGTGATCGTGACGCTCGCCAGGGTTCCGATCGACGCACCGCGGCGCGGAATCTCGTTGATGATCACGGGCGGCGAGGTGTCGAGGGTGTAGCCCCACGTCTCGCCTTCGAACTGCAGGCCTGGATCCAGCTCGTCGGCGATCCCGCCCGGCGCCATCACGACGTTGACGGCTCCCTCCGCGGGAGCTGCGTAGCCGCTGAAGACGTACTCGCGGTCCGTGTTCTTCTGGACCGCCGTGGCCGGTGAGCCGTTCACCGTCAGGTCGCCCGCGTCCACGCCCGTGACGTCCACGGAGAACACGACCGTGATCGACGGAAGCGCGCTCTGCACGGAGCTCTTGGCGGGATTCGTCGAGGTAATGCGTGGCGCCTGCGGCCCCTTGACGATCTGCAGCGTGTCCCGAACGCTGCCATCGGAGCGCAGGAAGGTCATCGTCAGGGCCGTTCCCGCCACGTCGACGATCGCCGAGCCGTTGGCCGATTCGCCGTAGTACATGACCGGGTGATTTCGCGGACCGCCGGGCGGCTGTCCGCCGCTCGCGATCACGCCGTAGACCGTTCCCTGGTTCGGGTTGACGCCCGCCGGCTTCGAGTACGGCTCGGTCGGCGCTCCGGACCCGGTATCGAGGATCCGGCCCTGGCTGACCAGGGTGCTGTAGGTCGGGGTCGGCGTCGAGTACGCTCCGTTGATCAGGTAGGAGCGCTCGTACCCGTGGGAGTGGCCGTTGAGCACCAGGTCGACTCCGCCCTGTTCGAGGATCGGGACGATGTTCTCCCGCATCTCGCGGCACTCGGTCTCGGTGTCGGAGTCGTGGGTCGCCTTGGTGTACGGCGGCTGGTGCCAGTAGGCGATGATCCACTGCGCGCTCGTCGCGCTCGAGCTGGCCAGGTCGGCCCGCAGCCAGTTGGCCATGGTGCCGGTCGACGACCGGTCGTGCACGCCGTCCAGCACGATGAAGTGGGTGTTGCCGTAGTTCCAGGAATAGTAGGCTTCCGTTCCCGACGCGACTCCCCCGGCCTCGCCGTTGGCCGGCAGGACGAAGGTACTGAAGTACGGCCCGGTGCACGACAGCGGCGATCCGCTGCAGCTCGTCGAGTAGCTGTCGTGGTTTCCCATCGACGGGAAGAACGGCGTGTGCCGCATCACGTCCTTGTAGTACGCGATGTGGCAGTTCGTGTACTCGTCGTCGGCTCCGCTGACCTGCGCCACGTCTCCCGTGTGGAGGAAGAGGTCCGGCGGATCGCTGGCGGCGAAGGTGAGCATCGAGTTGGTGATCGTCGTCTGGATCGAGCTGCAGATCCCCGAGTCGCCGAAGGCCCAGAAGCGGAACGGCTGGGTCGAGCCGACGGGCGGCGAGGTGACGAAGTAGTACTCCGTGCCCCCGGAGAGCTGCGAACCGCCGGTACCGAGGCGGTAGTAGTACTTCGTGTTCGCGCTGAGCCCGGTGATGCTGACGAAGTGGTCGGACCCCGCCGCGCCGGTCGCGGTGCTCGAGTAGGTCCCGAGAACCGTCCCGTACTCGACGACGCTGGGCGTCGACGTGTCCGTCCGCCAGGCGATGACGATGCTGGAGGGAGTGACCAGTTGCAGGTAGGGGGTGCGGACCAGGTTCGCGCCCGGAGTCCCCTCGTCGTGACGGATCGTCAGGATCGGCCGGCTGCTGAGCGTCGCGTTGTTCGACGACGCGATGTCCACGCCTCCGGTTCCCGTCGGCACGATGGTCCACCCGCGATTGGTCGCCCCATTCGCCCAGAGCTGCACCGTGGCGGTCACGTCGACGGTGACGGTGCCGGTGGCCGCAGCCGTGGCCGTGCCGACGACCGGGCCCCACTCCTCGTTCTCGTAGCAGCCGTTGCCACCGCAGAAAGTGCTGTAGGTGTCCGTCTCGAGCCAGTTGACCAGCGGCTCGCGGAGATCACCGGTGTCGCCCGGGTCGGTGACTGTGTAGGTCAGCGTCGCCTGCGTGATCTGGGCGTTGTACGGGACCTGGCTCAAGCCGGCTCCGAACACGTCGTCGAACCGCAGGAGCGCGTAGTTGTCCTGGCCCGAGCCGCCCGGATCGTCCGAATCCCAGCCGATGGCGACGGCGGTGGCGTTGCTCGTCGTTGGCGCGCTCTGCTGGAGCATCGTGTCCTTCGCGCCGGCGTAGCCGTTCTCTCCCTGGCGGAAGGTCTTGGTGGCGGCCAGGCTGGCGCCCGAGCCGAGCAGCAGGACGAGGAGCGTCGCCAGCGCGACGCGTCCGATCGTCCCGAGGTCCCTGGTTCCCATGGTCGTCCGCGTGGTCTTCATGGCTGCCTCCCTCCCGTCCGCGGGCTTCACGGGGTCACCCCGGAGCACGGATCGCTCTCCGGGTAGGGCTTCGACTCGTAGGCGTCGAGCACGGCCTGGATGTCGGCGGCGTCGATCACGCCGTCGGGTGTGGGCCCTCGCAAGTCGGTTGCTCGGAGCGTGCACTTGAGGAACTTGTTCTGGGACCCGTCGAGAACGCAGAGGATGTCGAACATGTCGACTCCGTTGGCGTTGTTGGTGTCGCCCCAGGCCCAGGTCGTGGCGCTGGCCGAGCCGATCGGCACCTCTTCGGTTCGGAGCGCTTCGACCGTGTAGAGCCGGGCCGGCACGATCTGCTGCGCATAGACGTGGACCGTGCCCCACTCGGCCGGCGTCCGGTATTCGGGCAGCAGGCCAAGCGTTCCGTCCGGTACGACGTAGCGCGGCAAGCAGGACAAGCCGTCCGAGGTGACACGCAGGGCCACCGTCGTCACGCCGGCAGGCGGGGTCACGGCCAGGTAGCGCGAGCCTTCCGCGCTGACCGTCATCGCGCAGGCGGTGTGGTCGCAGGTATCGGTGCTCTCGTTGCAGCTGTCGGCCGTGCAGGCCACGCCGTCGTCGCAGTTGGGCGGCGTGCCCGGCTGGCACGTGCCGGTGACGCAGGTCTCGGCGCCGTTGCAGAACAGGCCGTCGTCGCAGTCCGGGTTGCCGGTGCAGCCCGGAGCCCCGGTCGTGTACTGGACCGTCAGCTTGGGCCGGTTCGCGACCGTCGTCCCCTCGGCCGAGGTGACCTGGGCCCCGTCGGTGCTGTTCGGGCGGAAGATCCAGCCCAGGCTCTGGGCCGGATCGTTCACCCACTTCTGGACGCTCGCGGTGACGTCGATGTTGACCGCCCCGGTCGCGAGCGGTGCGGCTCCGACCACGGCGCCGTACTCGTCGGCCTGGACACCGGCCTCGCCGCCGAAGTCGTTCCACGTCGTCGTCGCTTCGTTCCACGAGACCGCGGCCTCGTCGATCTCGCCCGCGGGAGCCACCGTCCCGTTTTCGACGTAGAGCGTCAGGGTCGCCGACTGGACGGTGGAGCCCTGCGGAATCTGGCCGGCGCCGCCGCCGACGATGTCGTCGAAGCGGATCAGGCCGTACTCCCAGTTGTTGGAACTGGCGGGGTTATCCGTGTCCCAGCGCCAGAATGCCGCGCTGCCGTTCGCGACGGCCGGAGTCGCCTGCGTCAGATATGTGTCGCGTGTACCGGTGTACCCGCCGCTACCGTCCTGGTAGCTCGCAGTGAAGCTCGGCAGGTCGCAGGCGCCGGTGGTGTGGTTGCAGGTCTGGCCGATCGGGCAGTTATCGCTGTTGGAGCAGATTCCGCCGTCGCAGGTGTCGATCGTGCAGGCCAGGCCGTCGTTGCAGTCGGCGTTTGTGCCGCAGCTGCTGCTCTCGGTGCTGGAGAGCGTGGGCAGGATCGTGAAGTCGGTACTGGCCAGCGTCAGGTTGTGGGCCTGGATCGCGATGACGTTGTTCCCGGTCAGCAGCAGGTTCTTGAAGCTGGTCAGGTCGATCGTCTCGGCCGCGTTGCAGGTGCCGCCGCAGACCGAGCACTCGTGGTCCACGGTCGCCAGCTGGTCGTGTGCCGGCGGCGTGCCGACGACGTTCCGGCGCGCGACCTCCGTGCCGTTCAGGTAGACGACGAAGGCGTCGTCGTAGTCGACGACGAGGGTCAACGTCGCAACTCGGGCCGCGTTCGGGACCAGGAACAGCCGGCGCAGGTACACGCTGGCGTAACTGCTCTGCATGTCGGAGAGCAGCGTGCCGCGGCTGGCGGCGCAGTCGGTACCGAAGCCGAAGCCCGAGGGTCCCGAGAGCCAGGTCGCGTCGTCGAACAGCAGGGCGTTCCAGCCGGCCGGCGGCTCGACGCTACCCTTGAAGTAGGTCCAGGTCGCCCCGGCGAGGATCGGGAGCGTCGGGACCGACGAGGACTCGCAGAGCCCCGTGCC